>DAONDU010000011.1:0-25956 GCA_035402725.1 Paludibacteraceae bacterium
CAGTACATTAGATATACAGGCAGTTTATGATTTTCCACTACTTAGTGTTTTGTAATTACTATTTTTTAACAAGGATAAAATTAAATCAAGATACACACTCATTAAGTAATCTTAGTTGTTCTTTCATATATTTCAAAGCTTTTGACAATTGAGTTTCAATAGTACTCTCTGAGATTTTTAATTTTTCTGAAATCAGTTTATTTGACAAGCCATTTCGCTTACTTAGTATAAATATCTCACGGCGTTTTGGAGGTAACTGAGCCGTTAGCTTTTCAATATATTCATCCAGAAGTTTTTTGTCAACATCAAGTTCTGTAATATGGTGTTCTAGTAAGGATATTTGTTCTATGAAATACTTATGATAAATAAATTCTAACGTTTGATGTTCGTACTCATTTATGAGCATATTTTTGGCAATAGTACATAAATAAGAAATAAAAGATTGCTCAGGATTAATCTGATCTCTTTTTTCCCAAACTTTAATAAATGTTCGTTGAACAAGTTCTTCTGCCATAAAGTTATTGCCTTTTGATAACTTTAAAACAAAATTGTAAAGTCTTGCACTATATCGAAAGTAAAGAGTTTCAAATGATTCAGCCGAAGCATTCTTTAACATTTCTATTTCTTCCTTTTCATCGGATGCCATGTATGATTTGTATTAAAGGACTATAATTAGTTGATTAATGCTGCAAATGTAGTTTTTTTTAAAAAGAAATTCCAATTGTAAATGCACATTTGAAGAAAAAACTGCTTATTATTTAGATAACGTGAGTTCGATATAACAAATTTCATATTAATCTGTAAATATGGTTTATAAGGTTGAGATCATGTGCAGTTACAGTTCTGTCCATGTTTATTCCTTTGAAAATATGGTTTTATAAAAGAAAGGAAACCTTTGAAATAGCTAAAATTTAGAAAAACCTTATTACGTTATTAATGTTCAGCATTTTTTCTGCATTCAAATATTTTTCTCTTATGTCGAACTCACGTTAAATTAATGATATAGTTATACGTACAAGACAACTTGCTTAGATGAAAAGGAGACATTAAGACTGTTTACCTGATAATATTATAAAAAAAGGATGTTCGTTTGAAAACATCCTTTTTTCATTGTTATTTATATATCTTACTGATGTTCTTTTCTTAAGAGATCATTCACTGTTTTTACTGGATTGAAAGTTTCTATGGGCACTTCCACAAAGATGGAATTCCAGTCGCTCATGGCTCCGTTCCAAAGTCCGGGCAGTTCAAGCGCTTTCAGCTCTTTGCCATTTTTAGATTTAGAGGAGATGAACCCCGTGTTTTTATCCACATATTTCAACAAATCAAATTTACGGCCTTTGTAATCCTTCACGCCACATACCAGATCCACAGGGTTGAAATGAGTAGAGTTCTGCATCTTTTCTTTGTCGGCAGTATTATTCATATCAATCTGTGAACTTTCGAGTATTTGAGGTGAAACCGTTCCATCGGAATTGACAGTCAGAAATGGTCCGCCTCCGGGCTCACCTACATTCTTTACCATTCCGCACACCCGAATCGGGCGGTTAAGTTTTCCTATAAGATACTCGCGCAAACAGCCTCCGCTCAGTGATTTAATATTTTCGTTGTGGTTATTCAGTTTCTTCTCGCAGAATTGTGCTATTATCGTGAGTTTGGCATCCGATATCTTTTCGTTTTCGAGTTCTTTGAGGTAGGCAAATGCCTGTTGCTGAAAATGTACCAGAACACCGGCAATAAGTTTTTTATAGGTAATAGTAGTATCTTTGAGTGCATCAGGAACCACATTATCGATATTTTTGATAAAAATGATATCCGCGTCCAGATCGTTCAGATTTTCTATGAGCGCACCGTGACCACCGGGACGAAAAACAAGTTCGCCTTCCTCACGAAACGGATTATTATCAGCATCGGCTGCAATGGTATCGGTGGATGGTTTTTGTTCGGAAAAACTGACATTATATTTCACACCAAACCTTTTTTCATATTTTGAGAGGTTTTCACCCAGATGTTTTTCGAACAATTGCCGGTGTTCTTTGGAAACTGTAAAATGAATGTTTACATTACCGGATATGGTGGAGGCATACACAGCGCCTTCAACAAGGTGTTCGAGCAATGGAGTTCGTTTATCGTCCTTGTAAGAATGAAATTTGAGCAGACCCTTGGGCAACGCACCGTAATTTAAGCCTTTCTCCAGCAACAGGTTAGCCACAATTTCCCTGTAACTGTTCGCTTTTTTAAGTTCGGGAATGTTTTTACCTGTATTTTTTTTGCAGACAGCATTCAGATCATCGTAGAATGCAAATTTTTCTATATCATCAAAGAACTTTTTCTCAAATCCCGTAACAGGTAAATCGCTGTCACCTTCCAGAAAACTGAATAAATCCTTGAACATACGGCTTGCAGCCCCCGAAGCAGGAACAAACTTCAATACTCTGGCATTTGTTGTCAGGTATTTTCCCCATTCATTCAGATAAGTCTGCAGTTCAGTTTCGTTGACACGAATAATTCCATTTCCTACCGAAGCTGAACTTCGGATTATCAGGTAGGGAAAACCAGATTTAAAACTTTTAAGTTGTTCTTCAATTTGCTGAGCTGAAATCCCTTTTTTCTGCAGCAACTTTTCATCATTTGGTTGAATCATAATGTAAGATTGGTTTTGTTGTAAATAGTAACAATTTTAATTGCCAAGCTGTTTTTTTATCAGATTTATTTCTTTCGCTCTTTTTTGAAGTTCTTCTTTATAACTCATTAATTTATATATATCGTTTTCCGCATCAATGTTAAATGCAAATAAGACCTTAGGATATATTTCGATAGCCAAATCACAATATAATATAGCATTTTCCATATCGCCCAAAATTTCACTTGCAATGGCAATATTGTAATTCGCGCGGTATTTGGTGGCATAACCTGATTTTTCTGCTGCTAGTTTCCATAAATCTATGGCTGCTTTCCAGTTTCGGACTTCAACTGAGTCCATGGCTTGTCGCATGTATTTATTCCGTGGATTATAGAAATAGCGGTCTTCCTTTTCCCAACGCGGGATCATTCGATCGGCTATATTTGTTCCCGTGAGCAGAGAAGCATCGACAAGTGCATTATAACGCGAGGGTAGCTTATCACCAGCTTTGCTGCGTATCGTGTTACTGCTTTCCCAGGTAAAACTATCAGCAAACTGTAAATATGTTGTGGGTTTGTCGGTTGGGTAATTTATGGACCAGACTGTTCCCATCTGGATATCCAGATTGCTGAAAAAATGCAAATCATCCGGATAGATATTTTCAGTAATCTTATCGATATGCAATATGCGATCGAGCGAGAGAATGGCATCAGCTTGATACACAGCACACAGACTTTTTACCGCTTCACTGGTCAATGGGGTTATTTTATATGGTTTTTCTGTCAGGTTTGTACGGTTTTTTGCCATATGAACGTTTTTGAAAAAGCCTTTTTCTTCGAGCGACTCACGCAAACTCGCGGTACAGAAAATTGAAGCACTGTCAAATACCTGTTCAACCGAAGTGTATTCTTCAAATAACTTTTTATTATAATGTCCCACATTCGATGGTTGAGCTACAGAATTATCAACAATAAGAATGCTGTTGATTTCGGGAGGAAATGTAACCTGAGCCGGCCGAAGTATATCGAGAGTTGTAAACATTCTTGAAGTGGTGCATGAACTCATCAGAAAAATCAATCCCACTGTTTGGAGTATTTTCGACACAGTTAACCTCATCAGGGCACTTCTATTTCTTGCTTGCATGTTTATCATAAAAATCAGGTTGAGGAATCAGCTATTGACAGGCAAAGTTAAAAATTTATTGATAAATTATCGTAAGCGAGATGAATATTTTCAGGCAATTCAGCACTGACATCTTCGTGCAGTCCCAAATGATGACTTATGTGGGTGAAATAGGTGTTTTCTGCATTTACTTGTTGAGCAATCGAGATGGCTTCGGACAAGGAAAGGTGCGATATATGCTCTTCTTTGCGAAGGGCATTAATCACCAGCACTTTCAGTCCGCGAAGTTTATCCAGCTCGGTGTTGTCGATACTTTTCACATCGGTAAGGTAAGCCAGCTTCCCGATTCTGAAACCAAGCACAGGGAGCCTGGCATGCATGGCCCGGATGGGAATGATATTCACTCCCTGTATTTGAAACGGGTTCATATCCACTTTATGCAGATTCATTTTTGGCACACCCGGATATTTAATTACTCCGAAACAATACGGCATATTTCGTTCAATGGCTTCGAGCACGTTTGCTTCTGCATAAATGTTTGTTTCGCCAAGGGGACGCACATCGTCGAGCCCGCCAACATGATCGTAATGTTCGTGTGTAAGAAGTATGGCTGTGACATGAAAAATATCGTTGGTTATCAGCTGCTGACGCAAATCGGGACCGGCATCAATGAGAAAGCGCTTGTCGTCGACAGTAATTAACGCTGAATTCCGAAGCCGTTTGTCCTTCGGACTTGCCGAACGGCATACCGGACATTTGCAGCCAAGTTGGGGAACACCGGTAGATGTGCCTGTGCCTAAAAAAGTGATAGTAGCCCCTCTCCCCCTTAAAGGGGTAGATAAAGAGCTTTTCATATCATTTATAAAATTCATATTTTTTTATTTTCTGAAAACAATACATTGGTTGCTTTTCATATCTTCATCCTTATCCGCCATTCATTCGGGTAGAGGTTATTGGTTCTGTTACCGATATTTTTTACCCATCCCAGGGGAATGTTCTGGTATTTCACCAGTATAAATCCTTTTTCGGCATCGGGTAAATTTATGGCTTCTTTTTTCAGATATAATAAAGCATCCCTTAATTCGACTTCCGCCTGTTGAATTTTTTCCGTATTAATACTTTTTGATAATGCCAGACTGGTGTGAGGTATCAGATCACGGCCTTTTATTTCACAAAGAGTAATGCCGTAATGCATGATGTGCAAATTATTTTTGAGCAGTTCAACTTCCGTGCTGAATTTCAGTCTGAAAGCAGAAATAAAGTTATTGTCCGAATATATTTTCCAGTCCTCCGGTTCCATTAACCGGTTTTTAAATTCTGTTTCATCGAATTCCGGCTTTAGCTTTCTTTTCTCCTGCTTTTTCATCCTGAGCGATGGCGCGTCGGATGTTTTCCGCAATACGGAGAGAAAAAAACCTTCTCCCCGCGTTTTGTGGGGGAAAAACCGGTATCCCTTGTCCGATACTGTAATCTGAGGATAAGCTGCTGTATCAATCCGCAGGATTTCAGCGCCAAGCTCGGTTTCTATCCAGCTAACATTCTTTTCGTTTTCCTCCCGGTTGTACGTACAGGTGCTGTAAATCAGTATTCCATCCTTTTTCAGTGTATCCCACACATCCGTGAGAATATCTCGCTGCCTTCGGGCACACATCTCCACATTTTGTTCGCTCCATTCATCAATGGCTCCCGCGTCCTTGCGAAACATGCCCTCGCCCGAACAGGGCGCGTCAACCACCACAGCGTCAAAGAAGGAAGGCAGCCGCTGAAAATCGGCGGGTACATTATTGGTAACCACCACCGCATCATTGCCCCATTTTATGAGATTTTCGACAAGGATAAACGCGCGGCTACGGACAATTTCGTTACTGACAAGCATTCCGCCGGTTTTCAGAAATTGCGATATCAGGGTAGATTTTCCGCCGGGAGCAGCACAAAGATCCAGTACAACGCCCGCAGGTGCCACAAACTGTGACATAGCCTGCTGCAAAAACATGGAAGAGGCTTCCTGTACATAATAAACTCCGGCATGAAACAGCGGATCAAGGGTAAAAACCGGTCGCCCGGAAAGATAATATCCCGAATCACACCATTTCACCCTATCATCCGAAGGCACGTATGCGGTTTTATCATTCACACGTACACTTACCGGTGAAGGGATATCGAGCGCGTCGAGAAAATCGGGAAATTCATCGCCAAGTAATTCCTGAGTACGTCTGACAAATGGTTCGGGTAAATTCATTAAATCCTTTTTAGGGTGCAAATATACTGAATTTGGAAGAAAAAATTATTAAACGAATGTCTGTTGTTATACATAACTTTCACAGACTGTATTTGTAATATCTGAATTTGTCCGGAATTTTCCCTGACTGTAGTTGTAATGTCTGTTGATGATCAATAGTTACAAATGATAACTTCAAAACCATAAAAGTTTTATGAATAAATTATCCAGTTTAACATGTTTTTAAAGGTTACAATAAATACTTAATATTGTATTATTTTCTTTTTCTATTGCACATCCTGGCTTCTGTTATTCAATTAAATTTATTAATATTGCATTCAAATTCAATCAAAAGGTATTTTACTTAAATTCAGCAACATATGAAACGGATGCCACAAATAAATTTTGACAAACAAGCTAATTTTATATACTGGTTTCATCTGAACAATTAAAATCTATAAGAAAATGAAATCGCGTACTCGGTTACATGCCATTGCATGGGGAATTCTTTTCTTCAGCTCAGATGAATTGGAAAGAACTGACAAATTCTTGCTTTAACATGCTGAAGTGAAGGGAGGAGGAACTCTGGAACTGATTATGTCTGATAATTCAAAACGATAAAATACAATTCAAAAAAGTATATTGGTAATGAAAAAACTGTGTGTGTTAATACTACTTGTAATTTGTTTGCCCCTTGCAGGTCAACCTGTAAACCGCACACAAATACTTCACGACAACATTAAAACCCTGCAAGTGAAGGTTGATGACAATCCGGTATGCCTTCCTGTTATTGCCCTTAACGGCAGTGAAACGCTGCAGATTAGTTTTGATGAAATGTCGCACAACATACACTCCTATAACTACGACGTAAAGCATTGTAACGCTGACTGGTCGCTCTCCGCTCTTTCAACGACTGAATATATCGATGGATTTACAACCGGAAAAATTGACGACTATTCTCTGTCTGTCAACACCACATTTTTGTATACTCATTACCGGATTGCATTGCCTAATAATGAAATGAAATTAAAAATTTCGGGAAATTATGTGATGAATATATACGAAGATAATCAGCAGGATGATCCCATTGCCAAAGTATGTTTTTCGGTTGTGGAATCCCGGGTGCAAATCGATGCTGCCGTGAGGGGCAATACCGACACTGAACTGAGCGGGCGATTTCAGCAACTCGATTTTGATCTACTGTTCAATGATTATCAGATAAGGGACGCGCAGTCGGAAATAAAGGTAGTGGTTCGGCAAAATAATCGCATTGACAACCAGGTGACCGACCTGAAACCTAGCTACTTTTCTGCCGGAAAACTGACCTATAAAAACAACCGCAACCTCATCTTTGAGGGAGGAAACGAATATCACCGTTTTGATATTTCATCCATCTATAGCTTCGACGAAGGTGTGAATAACATCGATTTCGTCCGACCGTCTTATCACGCCTATCTACGGCAAGATGAAATTATCGCCCGAAATCCATATATCACTAATCCGGATGTTAATGGGAAATTCATTGTCAATCTGCAAAATGCCAGCGATGATGACACGGAAGCTGATTATATGTATGTCCATTTCTATTTGCTGGCAAATGAACCTTTTCTGAACGGAAACATCTATGTGGGTGGTGAGTGGAATTACAATCAGATTGATAAAACGTCATTGATGCGCTACAACAGCGAGAATCGAATGTATTACAACAACGTACTCCTCAAGCAGGGAGGTTATAATTACCAATACTGGATGATACCACAGGGAGAAACAAAAGCGCAGGTAAGCCCGGTTGATGGCAGTCACTGGCAAACACTAAACGAATACGCTATTTACGTTTACCACCGCCCGTGGGGAGGCCGATACGACAAACTGGTGGGTGTGAAGATACTTTAGTTTCAGGTTTCGCGTTATTAAAGTCTGATTAAGGTTACACACTCATAATTCATAATTCATAATTCACAACTCATAATTCAAAAACAACTACATAAAAATGATCGTTTATAAATTTGGCGGAGCGTCAGTAAAATCGTCGGACGGAATTAAAAATATCTCAAAAATAGTATCATTGGTAAAAGAAGACCTGTTTATTGTGGTTTCTGCCATGGGAAAAACAACCAATGCGATGGAAGAGGTGCTGGATTTTTTCATGAAAGCTGATAAGGAAAGCGCATTGAAAAAAATGGAAGAGGTTGAGAAATATCATTATGAAATCATTGGTGAACTTTTTGAAAATAAAACAATTGGCGAAAATGCCGTCAAACCCCTGTTCGATGAGCTGAAAGATCTGATTACAACCGGCGTCGGCACCGATTACGACCGCTGGTACGATCGGCTTGTTTCGTACGGGGAAGTCATTTCCACCAAAATAGTATCGGAATTCCTGCTGACACAGGGTGTACATAACAGCTGGCTTGATATGCGTCAACTACTGGTTACCGACAGCAATTTCCGCGAAGCCAATGTGCATATGATTGAATCGGAAAAACGATTGCGGGCCGCTGTTGACTTCAAACAGTCAAAAGTCTTTATCGGTCAGGGATTTATCGGGACCAATATGCAGGGTGCTCCAACCACACTCGGCCGCGAAGGTTCGGACTATACGGCAGCCGTTGTCGGCAATCTGCTGAATGCTGAGAGTGTATCTATCTGGAAAGATGTACCGGGTATTCTGAATGCAGATCCGCGAATTTTCCCGGATACTGTTCTCATCCCGGAACTGACGTATATGGATGCAGTAGAGCTGGCATACAGTGGAGCTCAGATTATCCACCCGAAAACCATAAAACCACTCGAAAACAAATCCATTCCACTTTATGTTCGTCCGTTCGGAAATCCCTCGGAAGCAGGCTCTGTGATCAAGTCATCCACATCGAAACCAATTGATATACCGGTTCTTATTCTCAAAAAAAATCAGATGCTGGTAACTTTGCGTCCGCTCGACTTTTCTTTTATCCTGGAAGAAAGCCTCACGTGGATTTTTACAGTTGTAGAAAAATACCGGTTGAAAGTGGGACTGATACAAAGCTCGGCTATCAGTATTTCAATCTGCGTGGATAACAACCGCTACCTGCAACGCGCTCTGGACGAATTTGCAAATGATTACAAGGTAAGTTATAATACGGATCTGGAATTGCTCACCATTCGCGGAACTAATCCAGAAATCATAGAGCAAACAACCCATGGAAGGGAAATACTTGTTCAGCAAAACACAAGACGCATTGCACGGATACTGATGCGGGAAAAATAAATATCAATAAATCTTGTTTGAATATAAAAAATTAGCTGCCAATCATTCAACTGGCAGCTAATTATGTATTTACTGTTGAAAATATCAACGTTTTTTTCTTTTTTGCGGGATGTATTTATCTTTTCCGTTTGTAAGCCAGTTGAGTGAAAAGTTGATAAAATACATTTTGTAGTTGCTCTTTTCATCCTCTTCGAGATAAACACCGATAGTTCCGTCGGGCAGAATAGTGATCGATGAATAGCCGGAAGTATTTGGCGCTATCGTTTTTTTCAGCGGCCAGGTTTTTCCTTCGTCGTAACTCATCCACATGGTAACATTTCTGCGTGATTTGTCATTCGGCATCGTGTGTAATATACGGTCTTTATCAAAACCATCCAGCGTGGAAGTCAGTCTGACAATATCCGCGTCGCATCTTGCACCCCAGATTTCAGACCAGGTGTTTCTTGTGCCCCAGGTAATGCCTCCGTCCGATGAAACAGCCCAAAGTCTGTTACCGTATGATTCGGGTTGACGGCTGCTCATCAAAATGTCACCGTTGTTCAGTTCAATCACTTTAGCTTCATCACCATTCACAATGGCAGTTTCAGATACTTTCCAGTTTTCACCTTCATCGTCTGAATAAACGGCATAATTGTGCAGCCCGTTTTTTCCGGGTTCACGAACCACCAAGACTCCCATTAACCGACCGGATCTGGTACACAAACCATGCCCGGAACCGAAAAATAAACTAATCCATTTTGAGCGAACGGGATCACTGTTTTCGTAGCCGTAAATCTGATTGGTGATGTCACGTGGAGCGGACCAGGTTATGCCATTATCGGTACTTGTAGAAACATATGTTCTTTGCGGATTGTTTGCAGTAGATCCCCATAAACCGGTTCCACCCACAAAAAGAGCAACCAGTTTACCCGATTTTGCTTTCATAATTAAAGCATCACCAAATCCTTTGCCTCTTCCTTTTCCTTCTGCCACAGTGACTGGTTCGGACCATTTTTTACCTCCGTCAGTGCTTCTGTTAGCAACTACATCAATATCTTCGGGTAAATCAGTACCATTGAATTTTCGTTTATCTGTCAGGATTACCAGCGAGCCGTCTTTAGCTGTGATAATGGCTGGAATGCGATAGTTCTTCGAGCCGTAATCGTTTGGAGTGTAAACCAGGGTTCTTCTCAGCAATATTTCTCTAGCGCCTTCGGGATTTCCCGCTTTAAAAAAGTGAGTATAACTTCCTGCGGTCAGCGAAATAACAGACGCATCAAGCTTGTTACCCTCTCCGGCTTTTTCTCTTACATCATAGGTAACATATATACAGGTGGTATCTGATGCTAATTTTCCTTTGAGAGGAATCACGATATCACGCTTCGAAGGTTTTGTGGTTCCAAGCAGAACGGACGATTTAAGCGGATTTCTCGGATCGAACTGCCCTTTTGTGGTTTTTTGATAAATGAGTATTTGCGCTACATCTTTGACATTCGTCGTTCCGTTCATATTCATCTTCAACGACGAGAATTCAACGGGATTAATACCTGAAGTAGCGAGTTTTATAATCAGGATTTCTTCGTTATTGTTGCCCCGGGCACTGTAATTATTATCCTGAATTACTGTCGGGTTTGTAATTTTCACTTCCTGAGCAAATGTCCTATGAAAGCTTAGTAAGATTGCAATGATGAATAAAAAATTTTTGTTCATAGAAATTAAAGGTTGTGATGATTTTAATCAATTGTATTATAAACTATTGCAAAAGTAACAAAATCAGCTGATTTATTCCAGGCAAAAAATGGTTATAGCTAACTTATCATACAGATAGTAACAGGTTCATTTCATCCTTTATAAATAAGTCTGATTTTTCTCAGGCTAATTGAAGAAACTGTTTTCTTAACAAAACACTATTTCTCCTTTATCCATTTTACAATCCACTCTCCCACCTCACTGGTAGAATATGCTTTACCTCCTTCGGAAATATCTTCGGTAACCACACCGGCATCCATACTTGCTGTTACGGCTTCCCGGATAATTGCCCCTTCATTCATCATTCCAAATGCATACTCAAACATCAGGGCGGCCGAAAGAATGGTGGCCAGTGGATTGGCTATGTTTTTACCGGCAGCTTGCGGATAGGAGCCATGAATCGGTTCAAAAACCGAAGTGTGTAATCCGATCGAAGCTGACGGAAGCATTCCCAGCGAACCCGTGATAACGGAAGCTTCGTCAGTGAGGATATCTCCGAAAAGATTTTCGGTAACAAGCACATCGAAACTTTTAGGCCACTGGATGATGCGCATAGCGGCATTGTCCACAAACATATATTCGGTTTCTATATCGGGATACTGTGGGGCTATTTCCTGGGCAATCTGTCTCCAGAGACGTGATGTGGCAATAACATTTGCTTTATCCACAACGGTCACTTTTTTACGACGCTGATCGGCGTATTTGTAAGCAAGATGTAGAATACGTTCAATTTCCTCACGGGTATATACACAAGTGTCGTAAGCTGTGTTTCCATCCTCGCTGCGTCCCTGCGGACGACCGAAGTACATGCCCCCGGTCAGCTCCCGGATACACATAAAGTCAGCACCTTTCACCAAATCGGCACGCAGTGGTGATTTATGAATTAATGACGGGAACGTTGTAACCGGACGGATATTTGCATACAACCCGAGTGTTTTACGCATGCGCAGCAATCCCTGTTCGGGACGAACCTTTGCATTCGGGTCGTTGTCATACTTGGGCGAACCTATTGCCCCGAATAGTACCGCATCGGACTGCATGCAGAGTTCGTGGGTTGCAGCCGGATAAGGATCTCCGGTTTCGTCAATGGCACAGGCTCCGACTATGCCATAGTCGTATTCCAGTTTATGGCCAAATTTATCACATACGGTTTGAGTTACATCCAACGCTTGTTTGATGATTTCCGGTCCGATACCATCGCCCGGAAGAACTGCTATTTTTAATGTCTTCATAAATAAATATCTGCCCCCTAACCCCCTGAAGGGGGAACTAAGAAAGCGTTGATTAAGTTTATTTTAATATTTCTGTAAAGTTAAATAATCTTGAGTTATCTGTTTCAAAGGAATTGAGTATTGTCAAATTTTCTAGTAATCATCAGAGCTGATTGTCCCTGCTGCTATCCCCCCTTTAGGGGGTTAGGGGGCAGCTCCATTATGGCAATTCCATATAATTTATTGTCGGGATATTACCACTCTCGATGAGGTTAAGCATTTTCATGGTTGCTTTGATGGCTGCAACGGTCTGGTCAATGTCCAATCCCCTTGTCTTAAATGTTTTACCTTCAAATTTCCATGTAATAATTGTTTGTACAAACGCGTCGGTTTGTCCTCCCGGAGGTATTACCACTACATAGTCGACAAGTTCAGGAGTGGGTTTGTTCAGACGTTTATAAATCTTGTACATTGCCTTGGAGAAAGCATGATATTGTCCGTCACCGGCAGCGGATTCTTCGTAAACCTCGTCCCGTATTGATATTTTCACATTGGCTGTGGGTCTCAATCCGTCAGTAAGCGTAAGTGAATAGTTGAGCATTCGAATGTCCTGTTTTTCTATATCGTTTTGCAGTATATCCGAAATTATATAAGGCAGTTCATCGGTACTCACCAGTTCTTTTTTGTCACCCAGTTCGATGATCCGTTCGGTCACTTTTTTCATGCTTTCGTCATCGAGTTCGATGCCCAGCAGTTCCAGATTTTTGAGGATATTCGCTTTTCCGGATGTTTTTCCCAACGCGTATGCTCTGGTTCGTCCAAACCGCTCAGGCATCAGATCATTGAAATACAGGTTGTTTTTCTTATCACCGTCAGCATGGATACCTGCTACCTGTGTAAATACATTGTCTCCGATAACCGGTTTATTGTTGGGAATTCGAATACCCGAATAACTTTCGACAACTTTACTCACATGAAAAACACTGGTTTCTTTCACATTGGTTTGAAGTTTCAGATGATCGTGTATCAGAGCAATTACACTGGTAAGCGGTGCATTTCCGGCACGTTCACCCAATCCGTTCACAGTAACGTGAACTCCTTTCACTCCGGCTTTGACAGCTTCAAACACATTGGCCACTGCCATGTCATAATCGTTGTGAGCGTGAAAGTCAAAGTGAAGGTTGGGGTACCGGCTGATCATTCGCTGGCAAAAATCGCGGGTTTCGTCGGGATTAAGCACACCCAGTGTATCGGGCAGCATAAAACGCATAATCGGCTGATGTTGCAGTTCATCTACCATCTGAAAAACATAGTCTTCCGATTCGCGCATGCCATTCGACCAGTCTTCGAGATAGATATTGACTTTAATCCCCATATTTACGGCATCGGCGATCACTGCTTTGATATCAGCCAGATGTTCTTCCACCGTTTTACGAAGCTGATATTTACAGTGTTTCAGTGAACCTTTACAAAGCAGGTTTACAACCCGGCACCCAGCATTCGATATCCAGTTGAGCGAAGCAGTTCCATCCACAAATCCAAGCACTTCAACCTGATCGAGATGTCCGTGAGCCTGTGCCCATTGTGCAATCTTTTTCACCGACTGAAATTCACCCTCCGACACGCGTGCCGACGCTACTTCAATACGGTCAACGCCCAGTTCTTCGAGCAACAGGCGGGCAATACTGACTTTTTCCTGAGCTGCAAATGAAACTCCTGATGTCTGCTCGCCGTCCCGCAGCGTGGTATCCATTATTTCGATTTTTGCCCCCCGGCCCCCAAATGGGGGAGTTTGAGGATGTTTTTCAGCGTTATCTTTATTAGCAGTATTATTCATATTCTTTTTTTTAGTACCGAAAATGATGAGAATACTCTCGAATTTCTCCTTAGCGGTCAGGAGTTTGTCTTTTTTCCCATTCCTCAATTAATTCCCGCTTACTTAGCAGATAATCAATATCATCAAGGCCTTTTAAGAGACATTCTTTTTTGTATGAATTGATTTCAAATATTTCGGATTTGCCGGTGGCATTGTTGGTGATTTTCTGCTCTTCGAGATTTACCGTCAGTGTATTAGCAGGATTTGCAACCACTGCATCAAGAATTTCAGCCAGAAAACCGGGTGAAACTACAACCGGTAGAATTCCGTTATTCAGCGCATTGTTGCGGAATATATCTGCAAAAAAGCTTGATACAATAACTTTGAAACCATATCCTGCTATTGCCCAGGCAGCATGTTCGCGGCTGGAACCCGAACCGAAGTTTTTTCCTGCAACAAGGATTTCACCGGAATATTTAGGATTATTGAGTACAAAATCCGGCTTCGGACTTCCGTCCTTATTGTATCGCCAGTCGGCAAACAGATTATCGCCGAAACCGTTTTTATCTGTCGCTTTCAGGAAGCGGGCCGGAATTATCTGGTCAGTATCCACATTCTCAATTGGAAGCGGAACACAGGTTGATGTTAAGCTACCTGCCCCCCAACCCCCTGAAGGGGGAGTTTGAGCATTTTTCTCTTTATTTGTATTATTTGAAGTTTGCATTTTTTTCAAAGTTAGTAATTTCTATAAAATTTGATTTTTCGTTCCAAATTCCCCCTTCAGGGGGTTAGGGGGCCGTAATTACTCCGTTAACTGCAGCCGCAGCAGCAACCAGCGGACCAGCCAGAATAGTACGTGCACCGGGTCCCTGACGTCCTTCAAAGTTACGGTTCGAAGTGGAAACAGCATATTTGCCTGCCGGAACTTTATCGTCGTTCATGGCCAAACAAGCTGAACAACCGGGCTGACGAAGCTGAAATCCTGCTTCGGTAAGAATTTCATACAATCCTTCCTCACGGATTTGTTTTTCAACCTGCCAGCTTCCCGGCACAAGCCATGCTGTGATATTCTCCGCTTTTTTCTTCCCTTTCACATAGTTGGCAAAAATGCGGAAATCCTCAATGCGTCCGTTGGTACAACTTCCCAGAAAAACATAATCCACAGGTTTGCCCAGCATTTTCTCTCCCGGTTTGAAACCCATATAGTCAAGCGATTTCATATATGATATACGTCCGGCTTCATCTATTTCATCCAGTGTGGGTATTTTTCCGCTTATTCCCATGCCCATTCCCGGATTGGTGCCGTAGGTGACCATAGGTTCTATTTCGGAAGCATCAAATATCAGTTCACTGTCAAATACAGCATCATCATCCGTCTTCAACGTTTTCCAGAATTCCAGTTTTTTATCCCATTCTTCGCCTTTGGGAGCAAATTCACGGCCTTTTACATAGTTGAAGGTAGTCTCGTCGGGGGCAATCAGTCCGCCGCGTGCACCCATTTCAATAGATAGGTTGCATACTGTCATACGTTCTTCCATGCTCAGGTTACGGATGGCTTCTCCCGCATATTCCACGAAATAACCCGTTGCACCACCGGTTGTAAGTTTTGAAATCATATACAGCGCGAGGTCTTTGGCCAGTACGTTTTTTCCCAACTTTCCATTGAAAGTGATACGCATTGTTTTCGGACGGTTTTGAAGGATACATTGTGTGGCAAGCACCATTTCCACTTCGCTGGTGCCAATGCCAAAAGCGATTGTACCAAAAGCGCCGTGAGTAGAAGTGTGACTGTCGCCGCATACAATTGTCATTCCCGGCTGTGTAAACCCGTTTTCTGGACCAATGATGTGAACGACCCCGTTTTTTTCATGTCCGAGCGGATAAAACAGCGGCATATTGAATTCGGCCGCATTTCGTGCAAATGTATCCAGCTGATTTCTTGACACAGGGTCCTTTACAGGTTGATCCTGATCAATAGTGGGTGTATTATGGTCGGCAGTCATGGTGGTTTTTTCAGGTCTGAAAACCTTCAATCCCCTTGCCCTTAATCCGTTGAAAGCTTGTGGGCTTGTTACTTCGTGGCAAAAATGGCGGTCGATATATAATTGTGTCGGCCCGTTGGCTACTTCGGATACCACGTGAGCATCCCATATTTTATCAAAAAGGGTTTGGCCCCTTAAATCCCTCATGGGGGACCTTTGGGCTTGTTGGTCTGTTATCTTATTTGTCATATTTTTAATTTTACGAATTACATGAATGAATATTAATAACACGAATTAAGTAAATATGTTTCTTTTCTTGTTATTACAGAGTTTACTTTTTTTATTTTAGAATGTCTTCAAGTCCCCCGAGAGTTATTTAGGGTGTACTTATTTTACAAATTTATTGATTGCATCGATATATGCTTCGACAGATGCGGCTATGATGTCGGTGTTAGCACCAAATCCGTAATAGATGGAACCCTGATGTTCCACCTGCATGTGAACTTTTCCCACGTCATCGCTGCCTCGGCTGATAGCCTGTATTGTAAATTCCTGCAAGGTCATATTTCGTCTGATGATTTGTTTCAACGCCTTGATAGCTGCATCCACCGGTCCGTTGCCACTGGCAGCTGCTTCAAATTTCTCGCCGGCAATAATCAAACCGAGACTTGCCACTGCTTTCACTCCTACTCCGGATGTTACCTGCAAATAGTCAATTTTTATTCTTTGTTGTTCTGAGCGTTCCATTCCGGCAAGTACCAGGATATCATCGTCGTTAATATCTTTCTTCCGGTCTGCCAGTTTCAGGAATTCCTCGTAAATGACGTCCAGTTTTCCGTTATCAACCTCCACACCCAGCACACTAAGCCTGTGTTTGAGTGCAGCGCGACCGCTGCGTGCTGTCAGTACGATGGAGTTTTCATCAATTCCGACATCTTTCGGATCCATTATCTCGTAACTTTCACGATTTTTGAGCACCCCATCCTGATGAATACCTGATGAGTGAGCGAATGCATTCCGTCCAACAATAGCTTTGTTGGGTTGTACAGGCATATTCATCAGGCTGGAAACCATGCGGCTGGTGTTGTAAATTTTCTGAGTATTGATTTGTGTTTCAATTTCAAGTCCCTTGTGGCATTTCAAAATCATGGCAATCTCTTCTAGTGAGGTATTCCCTGCCCGTTCGCCAATTCCGTTGATAGTTACTTCCACCTGACGAGCACCGTTCATTACACCGGCCATGGTATTGGCTGTTGCCATACCCAGGTCGTTGTGGCAATGCGTGGAGATGATTGCATTCTGAATACCCTTAACATTTTCAAAAAGGTATTTGATTTTATTGCCATACTCCCAGGGCAGACAATAACCGGTTGTGTCAGGGATATTTACCACCGTGGCACCTGCTTTGATAACTGCTTCCACAACGCGGGAAAGATATACATTGTCAGTTCGTCCGGCATCTTCGCAATAAAACTCCACATCTTCCACGTACTTTTTGGCATACTTTGTTGCCGCAACTGCCCGTTCAAGAATTTCGTCCTGAGTGGAATTGAATTTATATTTAATATGAAATTCCGAAGTACCCAGACCGGTATGAATACGCTTTCTTTTAGCGAATTTCAGCGCTTCCGCAGCTACTTCAATATCCTTTTGAACGCCCCGTGTCAGAGCACAAATAGTTGGCCAGGTAACGGCTTTGGAAATTTCGACCACAGAGTTGAAATCACCCGGGCTTGAAATGGGGAAACCGGCTTCAATTACATCAACTCCCAACGCTTCCAGTGCTTTGGCAACCTGGATTTTTTCTATTGTATTCAACTGGCACCCGGGAACCTGTTCACCGTCGCGCAGTGTTGTATCGAAAATAAATAGTTTTTCCATATACTGTCCTCTATTCCCAAAAAGGGTAAGCCGTAGAGGAAAACGGCATTTAAATAGTTAGTTAATATTTTTCTTATTTCAAGTAAACAAAATCGTCCTTTTATATATTCTTGCGAAAAGTGATAATAAATTTAGGATAACCCATAAAAAAACCTTTCTCAATCAGTGAGAAAGGTTTTAATTATTTATTATATCATAACTACATACCAAGCTCACTCCCTCTTTCATTGCAAGAGAATAATAATACCTAGTAGAATAATATGTAGAAAGTTTCTGTTCATTGTTTATTTTATGAAAACGTTGCAAAGGTAATTCATTTTTTCAATTATGCAAAACAAAATGAAATATAATTGATATTTTATCTTATAATTTCTCTGATTAATAATTATTTTAGTTTTACAATGACACAAAAAAAAGAACAATATCGTCATTGTTCTTTTAATTAATATTGGTAGATGTCTTTCTTTTTTTATTCTGCAGCAGGAGTATCTTCCGTTTTCAGTTTAGCGGTAGTCTTTACTGGAGCTTTAGCAGTCACTTTTTTCTTTCTCCGTTGATAGGTTCCGGGCAGTATCACATTTATCAGTTTTTTTCCCATCAGACCCAATTTTACAGCGCATCCCAGGGCAGCAAGACTAAGTAGTACTATCCAGAAATTGTAGGTTTCAGGCTTGAAAAGGATTACAATCGCTCCCGAAAGTAAAACAATAAGTAAGCTGAAAATAATTTTAGATTTCAAAAGCGGTGTTTCCAGGGTTTTGAAACGGGTCAGTCCATCGAGAAGGCCCGAAGCGAAAGACAGTAACAGGGTAAGCGGGAAAACGAACACTGAGAAGCTGATAACCGGGTGAAGTATTTCCGGGAAAAAGTTTGGAAAAATAAGATGAAAAATCATCAGACCGGGTATCATTGACACAAATGTCTGCGAGAGGTGAATGGCAATGGGATGAATATCCAGACCAAGAATAAACAGTCGTTTGGGTGACACTTTTTCACGGTAGGGTTCAAAAACCGTATGAGGTAATCCGCAGGCCGGGCATACTCCGGTACCTAACTCACTTTTTTTCATAACGTAACCGCATGGACGACAACGTACAAGTTCTTCATCTATATTTTCAAGCATAATTCAAAATTATTAAATTGTTTATGCAAAAATAATAAGATAATATTTAAAACAAAATTTCTGACTGAAAAACAAATATTTAAATAATCAGAATGTTCTTTCAAACGTTTTGTGGGAATATAATAATAAGGAATTACAGCCTGAATGTCGCTGCGTTTAGTTAGAAATTTACTTTTATTTCCTGATGAATCGCAAAAATCCTTCGCAGGCATCTTCCAACAAATCAATGACGTGAATAAAACCGGCATCGTCACCATAGTATGGATCGGAAACTGCATTAACTTTATAAAGACTGCAAAAATCGGATATTTTACAGATTTTCCGCTGTTGTTGCACGGTTTTGGCCAGCGACTTCAACGCCCTGATGTTCTGATCATCCATACAAACTATATAATCAAATCTCTCAAAATCGGCATTGATAACAGGCCTTGAAATGTGTGTTATATTATAGCCTCGCATCCGGGCGTGATTACGCATCCGGACATCAGCCTTTTCGCCTTCATGGTAATCAATCAGTCCGGCAGAGTCCACTTCAAAATCTTCAGACAGTTTACGATCAGACAGTATTTTATTGAAAACTGTTTCAGCCATAGGTGACCTGCAGATATTTCCCAGACAGACAAACAGGACAGCAGTCTTATTACTCATGTTTTTTTTATTTCTTCATAAAAAAAATAGCAAACAGTGAAAGTGTTTGCTATTTTCAGTTGATATTATTTAAATGGATAGTATTTGCAACACACCAAGTAGTTTTTCATTCACCGGTTTATCATCCTTAATGGCTTTGGTGAATGGCACATGTACTATTTCATCATTAACTATTCCAATCATGATACTACGCTGCTCATCCATCAAAGCATCAACAGCAGCTACGCCCATGCGGCTTGCCAGAATGCGGTCGTAAGCAGTTGGGGAACCTCCTCGCTGTATATGTCCGAGAATGGTTACACGTACATCATAGCCTGGATATTCGCGACGCATACGTTCAGCCAGTCCGTTAGCTCCGCCGGTAATTTCACTTTCGGCAACAATAACAATACTGCTGTTCTTAGTTTTACGGAAACCGTTCTGAATCAGTTCTGCCAACTGGTCAACTTTCGTTTCACGTTCGGGAATGATAGCCGCTTCGGCTCCCGAGGCAAGTGCACTGTTAAGTGCCAGGAATCCGGCATCACGACCCATCACCTCAATAAAGAAAAGACGTTCGTGTGAGGACGCCGTATCCCGAATTTTATCCACAGCTTCAACGATGGTATTCAGCGCGGTATCATAACCAATGGTTGAGTCTGTACCATAGAGGTCATTATCGATAGTGCCGGGCAGACCAACAATGGGAATATTATACTCCTGGGCAAATACACGGGCACCGGTAAATGTTCCGTCGCCACCGATAACTACCAGAGCATCGATATTCTCATTTTTCATGGTTTCATAAGCCTGCTTGCGTCCTTCGGGTGTTCTGAACTCTTCACAACGGGCAGTTTTAAGGATTGTACCCCCCTGCTGAATAATATTGCTTACATTCTGTGTCTGAAATTCTTTCACTTCACCGGTAATCAGCCCTTTGTATCCGCGATATATTGCTTTGACACTTATCCCGTTAAAAATGGCGGCACGGGTTACGGCACGTATAGCAGCATTCATACCGGGAGCATCACCACCCGATGTCAGTATGCCGATACATTTCAATTTATATTCCATATCTTATTACTCTTACGACAGCATTTTACAACTGTCAGGATTACTTATGTTATTCGTTTTTCACTTCTTTTTGTCTTATTCTTTCCGCTACTGCTTCCATGAGCCAACGGGGTGTGGAGGTTGCACCGCAAATGCCGATATTTTTCGACAAATCAAGTTCCAGTTTATCCACTTCCTCGGGGTCTGAAATAAGAAAAGTATTCGGATTAACCTTTTTGCTTTGTTCGAAAAGCACTTTGCCGTTGGAACTTTTCTTGCCGCTGACAAATATCACCACATCATTCTTGAGTGCAAAGTTAGTAATATTTGGAATTCTATTGGCAACCTGACGGCAAATAGTATCGGAATATTCAAATCTGGCTTCGGGAGAAATATTCTCTGAAATTGTCTTTACAAGATGATTAAATCCGTCGAGAGGTTTGGTGGTCTGAGAAAAGAGTCGGATATTCCGGGAGAAATCAACCTTGCTGAGATCATCCTCATTTTCCACAATGATAGCTGAATCATTTGTTTGTCCAAGCAATCCGATTACCTCCGCATGTCCCTGTTTTCCATAAATGAGCAGTTGATCGTTTTCATCTTTCGCTTCGTAGGCTTTACGGATGTGGCTTTGAAGTTTCAGTACAACCGGACAGGACGCGTCAATCAGTGTAATGTTGTTTTTTCTGGCTGTTTCATAGGTTGAAGGTGGTTCACCATGCGCCCGAAACATAACCTTCACATCATGCAATCGTTGAAACTGCTCATAGCCAATAGTTACCAGTCCAAGTCGGGCAAGCCGGGCAACTTCCTGACTGTTGTGCACAATATCACCCAGGCAGTACAAAACGTCTCCTTTAGCCAATTCTTCTTCCGCTTTCCGGATTGCAGTAACCACTCCAAAGCAAAACCCCGATTTCTGATCAATTTCTATATTTGCCATTCTTTCCCTGATATTATCTTATACATGTTGTCATTATCACATTCATTTCAGGCTCTGCCCATTCCGGTAAAACAGCATAGATTGTCCCGTGAATATTTTTTTTGTAAAAATAATAACAACAAACCGGCTTATAAGGTTTTCTTGTCAAACAACTTTCGGAGTTCGTCGCGTTGCTGTGCACGTGTCAGGACGGAATTATCAATTTCAATAGCATCATCCGCTTTCTTCAACGGACTTTCGGAACGGTTTTGGTCGCGGTGATCCCGTTCGCGGACATTGGCAAGAACTTCACTGTAGTCGGGATGTTCACCCTTTGCCATCATCTCTTCATACCTGCGCTGTGCACGCACTTCGGGCGAAGCTGTCAGATATATTTTCAATTCAGCCCCGGGAAAAACCACTGTACCAATATCACGTCCGTCCATCACAATGCCTTTCTCCTGCCCCATCAGTTGTTGCTGACGAACCAATTCGCGGCGAACAAATCCAAGTGTACTTACGCGGCTTGCACCGTTTGCCACTTCCAGGGTACGTATTTCTTTTTCCACATTCTCACCGTTGAGCCAGGTTTGCTGCTCTCCATGCTCATCTGTTTTGAACGTGATTTTCAGTTCGTTTATATGTTTGTACAATTCTTCTTCGTTGATGTTGGTTTCAGTCATCCAGCCATTGCGTATGGCATAAAGAGATACAGCGCGATACATGGCGCCCGTATCTACATAAATATAACCGGCATATCTGGCCAGTTCTTTGGCCATTGTACTTTTACCGCAAGATGAAAAACCATCAATTGCAACAATTATTTTCTTCATGATAAACTAAATTCTTTACAAGGGATACAAAAAAATCAGTATTAAATGCTGACTTTACAAATTTTTAAACTCATCGAGGGCGGTACTGATGGAAAACTGGTAAGCATAATTACCCACCTGATACTGTGTCATGCCAAATCCTACATGGAATTTATATAGTTTTACCCCACCTCCAAAAGAGAAACCGGCTATACTCTTGAAACCTGACATCACCATCTCCTGGTGACGCCTGTGATTATATCCGAGTGCCAGGTAAAAGTTGTTGGAAGGGACAAATTCCACTCCGAAAACTGTATGACGAAAAGCCATATCCACAGCGCTGATTGTCTTTTCAGATGTTGTTCCGTCAAGATTCGACTGTGTATCATCCGTAGTATATGACAAATCCCAGCGCTGCAGGTTGTGAAGCGTAAGTGAGAAGCGGAAAGGCGCGTGGGCAAATTTCTTGCTGGCACCCAGTTGAATATCGAATGGAAGGGATTCGCGGTGCTGACTGCCATCCTCATCGGGATAGTAGCCCTTGAACTGCATGCCCGCATTACGCAACACCAGTCCGGCGCTGAATAAGCCGATACTGTCCTTGTAGCTGATCCCCGCATCGAAAGCTGCACCAACGCTGGTGTATCGTTCATAAGCAGAAACGATGGGTTTGAAAGTGGCTCCCACCGAAAAATAACGGTTCAGCGGGCGGGCATAACTCACATACAAAGCCATATCCTTGGCGGTAAAGGTTCCCTGCTCAACATCCAGCTCATCGCGCCCGTCGAACTTACCCAAATCAACATACTGCACTCCTACCGACATAAAATTCTTTTCGCCAAAGTTGTGCCCGTAAACCGCGGTTCCAAACTTAATATCCGACAGATAATTGGCCATGTTCAACCCAATCACCCCATCTGTTTCGGAAGTTAGCAATGCAGGATTGATGAATGCAAAATTCACGTCGTTGTCGCGCAGCGATACATTGGTACCGCCAATGGCAGCCATACGCGAAGATACAGGCAAATCCAGAAAACGGTAAACACCTTTCCCTGCCTGTGGAAATACAGCCAATATGTTGGATAGTATCAAAATCAATGCGGGTAAATACTTTCGGGTCATTGTATTGCGGATTGTAACTCTTTTTGTGTTCGAACGGCCAAAGATACTGCTTTTTATCGTTTTGCAAAAACGGGTGTTTCATTAATTTTAAATGTTATCTTATAAACGAAAAAAAGTAAATTAATTGTGCAGACGTAAAGAAAACACTGTACTGATCCCTTAAAACTCAATCCAGATCCCCAGCAATTTCAGTACATAGGGAGCCAGAATGGCAGTAAATATGCCGTTTACAATCAGTCCGATGCTCGACATGGCGCCAAAAGCCGGACTTATCTCCATCGATTTGGAAGTACCAATGGCATGGGACGCATTTCCCATCGACAGACTTTGAGCCATTGGGTTTTTCACTCCGGTAAGTTTCAGGATGCCGTATCCGAAGACTGCTCCGAAAATTCCTACCACGATGACAACCGATGTAGTGAGTGGCGCAATACCTCCAATCGATTTTGTTATCTCGATGGCAATGGGCGTGGTAACCGACTTGGGAGCCAGCGAATAAATAATTTCTTTGGAAGCGCCCATCAGTTTTGCTATCAGTACCACCGACACAATACCTGTAATGCAACCAGCCAACTGAGAAATGATAATATTCAGCGCCTGCTTGCGGATTACCTCCAGTTGCTTGTAAAGCGGAACACCCAAAGCGACAACTGCCGGTTTGAGCAAGAATTCGATGTATTTACTTCCACCATGATAGGTCTCATAATCGACATGAAATACCATGAGAAAACTAATGATAATTACAACCGTGATGAGGATGGGATTGAGCAGCAAAATACCGGTTTTGGCCTGTAAACGCTGTGCCAGCCAGTAAACAATGATTGTAAAGGTAAAGAAAACAAGTTCGTTTTGAAATATTCCGTCCATATAGTTGCTTATTGAAGATTAGCATTCTTTTGCTTTTTGCCGATATTCCGGACCAGCTGATGTGTCCATCCGGTAACAATCAGTACAATAACCGTACTGCCAAATGCAGCAACCACGATTGGCCAGAACGACGCGGTTATCAGATCGAAATAGAGCATAACGGCAACTCCGGCGGGTACAAAATAAAATGGCAGTGTACCCACCAGAAAATCCGCTATATTTTTCACCCAGGCTAACTTTATCCAGCCAATCTTCAACAGCAGCGTAAGCAGCAACATCCCGATGATGCTCGACGGAAGGCTTACACCTGTGAAATGCACAATCAGCTCTCCCGCAGCCAGACAGCCGAAAATAATGGCAACTTGTCTTATCATTTTCATATCTTTATATCCTTCGGATAATCAGTTATTAACCAAAAAGCAATCGAATATAAACCATTAACACACTGACAATTCATCAGTTAAATTTCCGATTAATCCGGGCGCAAAGATAATCAATTACTCAGGAACAGCAAAAAAAAGAACAGCAAAAAAAAGAACAGCAAAGTGTAAAAAAGGGGGTAAAGTGAGTAATGTCTTCGTAAATCTTCACAGGAATATCTGATTCTTATTCAGCCGGGTGAGACAGCATAAAATATGTCTGACATTTACAATCATTATTTATTTTCTTTTTTTAGAATGCGTTTTATTATAGTCGGCCATTAAGAACCATATAAACAAAAGAATATCAATAATTTTAGTTGAATCGATAAACAGTGAATACCTGGCAATTCAGCAAAATTATTGACAGATGATTTTTCCGAAATGTCAGTAAACATTAAACATTACCCTCCATTACACTCTTTACACTATGTCTGATCTGTTTTTTTCAGAAATGACAGGGCTGTCAATTCATATTTTCAATATTTATCGTACTTTTGTACTTACAGATAATTGAAAAACTGACGATGAACGAAAAAGACACCATAAAAACAGAAATATATCAGGAAACCGCCGTGCTGGTAGGCCTGATCACTCCTGCGCAGAACGAGGATAAAGCCCGCGAATACCTCGACGAGCTCGCATTCCTGGCTGAAACAGCCGGTGCTGTGCCCGAAAAGATGTTTTTTCAGCGTCTGGATTATCCCAATCCCAAAACATTTGTGGGCCCGGGTAAACTGCAGGAAATTAAAACATACGTAGAAGAAAACAATATCGGAATAGTAATTTTTGATGATGAGTTGTCGCCCAAGCAAATCCGCAACATTGAAAATGAACTGGTGGACAAAGATCCGAATGCGACCGATCTGGTAAAAATTCTGGATCGCACCAACCTGATACTGGATATTTTCGCACGCAGGGCACAAACTGCCAATGCTAAAACACAGGTGGAACTGGCTCAATACCAGTATCTGCTCCCCCGGCTTACCGGTATGTGGACACACCTCGAACGTCAGCGTGGTGGAGGTATCGGACGTTACGGACCGGGTGAGACACAGCTCGAAACCGACCGTCGAATTATCCTAAACAAGATTTCACTGCTGAAGCAGGACCTGAAAACCATCGATAAGCAGATGGCAACCCAACGCAAAAATCGCGGAAAGATGGTACGTGTTTCGCTGGT
>DAONDU010000012.1:0-25788 GCA_035402725.1 Paludibacteraceae bacterium
TTTCTTTTAATGCTTTTTGCATTTGTTGCTGTCATCATGGCTTACTATTTCCTTGCACTTCAGGGTAAATCGGTAGGCACACTGTTGTTTGTTCTTTGTTTCTCGATTCTTGGTATGGGAGGCTCTTATGCAGTTGCCTGGTATGGCATAAGAATCAACAATTATGCAAATTCACGTACAGCATTTGCTTCGCTGCGCGCTAATCCGTGGGATGTTGTGAACATTCCTTTACGCTCCGGTATGAGTGTCGGACTTTTCCTTATCTCGTTGGAATTGGTTATGATGGTGGTTATTCTGCTATTTGTACCCCGCGAGATTGTTGGTATTTGCTTCCTTGGATTTGCCATTGGTGAGTCGCTCGGTGCCAGCGTATTACGTATAGCCGGAGGTATTTTTACCAAAATTGCTGATATTGGCTCTGACCTGATGAAGGTTGTTTTCAAGGTAAAAGAAGATGACCCACGTAACCCGGGAGTTATTGCTGACTGTACAGGTGATAATGCCGGCGACAGCGTAGGTCCTACTGCCGATGGTTTTGAAACCTACGGCGTAACCGGTGTTGCTCTCATTACCTTTATCACACTCGCAGTACACAATCCTGATATTCAGGCAAAACTTATTGTATGGATTTTCGGTATGCGTTTTCTCATGGACTTATGTTCCGGTATTTCGTATTTCATCAACCAGGCTATTTCAAAACGCAAATATAAAGGAATGAAAATATTTGATTTCGAAGAACCTTTGATGCGACTAATCTGGATTGCTGCTATCCTTAGTATTTCTACCTCTTTCTTCATGAGTCACTTACTGGTTGGAGATTTACCCGACTCAACATTGTGGTGGAAACTGGCAGGTATTATCAGTTGTGGTACACTGGCTGCTGTATTAATTCCCGAATTTACTAAGTTTTTCACCAGCTCGAAATCAGCTCATGTGAATGAAATTGTAACAGCATCGCGCGAAGGCGGACCATCACTTAATATATTATCAGGTATTGTATCGGGTAATTTTGGTGCTTTCTGGACAGGATTATTGATTGTTGGATTAATGACAGGTGCTTACTTTATCAGCATTACCGGCAATCTGGAAGCTGTACTCGGACCTCATGCCACTATTTTCGCTTTTGGCTTGGTTGCCTTTGGTTTCCTATGTATGGGCCCGGTTACCATCGCGGTTGACAGTTATGGTCCTGTAACCGACAATGCTCAATCCATTTTTGAGCTTTCGCAGATTGAACAAATTGATGGCATTTCGGAAGAAATTGAAAAAGACTACGGCTTCAAGCCCGACTTTGAAATGGGTAAACATTATCTGGAAGCAAACGACGGAGCCGGTAACACATTCAAAGCCACTGCCAAACCGGTATTAATCGGAACTGCAGTAGTTGGTGCAACCACAATGATTTTCTCCATCATCCTTCTGCTAGAAAGCGTGGGCATGTTGAGCGTTTCGCTCACTTCCGCTCCTATTCTGCTTGGTTTGATTTGTGGTGGCGCAGTAATTTTCTGGTTCAGCGGAGCTTCCATGCAGGCTGTAACAACAGGAGCATATCGCGCTGTGGAATACATCAAACGTACATTCAAACTAGACAAGACGGAGGCAAACACCGAAGACTCAAAAGAAGTTGTAAAAATCTGTACTCAGTATGCACAAAACGGCATGTGGAACATTTTTATTGCTCTTATTTGCTTTACACTTGGTTTCGCATTCTTTGACAGTAACTTCTTTGTAGCTTATCTGATTTCCATTGCCTGCTTCGGGTTGTTTCAGGCTATTTATATGGCAAATGCGGGTGGTGCATGGGATAATGCAAAAAAAGTTATTGAAGTGGATCTGAAAGAAAAAAACACTCCGTTGCACGAAGCTGCAGTTATTGGCGACACAGTTGGCGACCCATTCAAAGACACTTCATCAGTATCCCTGAACCCAATCATCAAATTTTCAACTCTGTTCGGATTATTGGCAACTGAAATCTCGCTGAAAATGAAACTTGACGCCCTGAAAGGCATTGGTACTGATTACAGTGGATATATCGGAGTAATATTCCTGGTTATTGCATTGATTTTTGTATGGAGATCATTCTATAAGATGAGAATTCCTCTGAAAAAATAGTTTATGTAAAAAACACTTTCTGATAGGCGCAGGGTTTACCACCCTGCGTTTTTCTTTTTTAATTTATTCAAAAAAAGTGTTTATAAAAATTTGAATTTAACAAAAAAGTCATACTTTTGACTAATAAAATAAACAATCATATTTTTCAAATATATCTATTCCATTCAATGTATTTACGCTCAATAAAATTTAATCCTGCTGAAAAATTAACTCTGTATTATATCATTATTTCGTCTTTTGTAGCTTTTTATATCTGCATGAAATTTGGAACGGGTGTCTCTTTTATCGGTATCAGGCTGCTGATTAGTGCCGTCATATTCTTTCTGGCATATTTGGGCAACTCCCGCAAAAAATCATCAATAAATGTTATCCGGTACCTTTTTATTGCTTCATTGTTTATTTACTGGTATACCGAAACATTTTACCTCAATCGGTATTTTGAAAATTTTGATCACCTGCTGGCACGTACAGACTTCCTAATATTTGGTTTTCAACCCTCTCTGATGTTTGCACAGGTATATCCGCAGCATTGGTTCTCCGAACTTATGAATTTTGGATATATTTCTTTTTTTCCGTTGCTGATTTTCACTTGCCTTTATTTCTATCATACCGACAGAAAGTATGCTGAGTTTTTCTTTTTTACCACTGTTCTAACTTTCTTTTTATTTTACCTGCTGTTTTTACTTATCCCTGCATCCGGTCCGCAGTATTATTTTCAATTAATTGACAATAAACAGATTTCAGCCGGAATTTATCCTTCAATAGTAGATTATTTCAGCAACAACTATATCTGTCTTCGACATACATCTCCCAGCGGAATATTTCAATCTTGTCTTGATTTCATTAGAGGTCATGCTGAACGACCAACCGGTGCATTTCCAAGTTCTCATATCGGAAATTCAACGCTTGTAATAATCATGTTACTTGCAAAACGAGAATATAAATTAGCCCTTATATTGTCGCCTGTATATGTCCTGCTGGTTTTTTCCACTGTATATCTCGGAGCTCATTATGTCATTGATGTGATTGCAGGATTTATTTCAGCATTTACATTTTTCGGACTGAGCTTATATCTGTATCCATTATTTTCCGGCAGAAATCATACTGATTTCAAATTATAAACTGAAAAAAACACAAAATGAAAACATACACACAACAACATCTGATTACCGAATATGAATCCGCTACAGCAATGGGTTCCGGAAGCCTCGAAGTTTATGCAACTCCAGCAATGATTGCACTTATGGAAAACACAGCAGTTCAGGCGATTGAGAATATTGAAACAGGATTTACAACTGTAGGAATAGAAATAAATGTCCAGCATCTGAGGGCATCAAAACCTGGCGAAACGGTTACATGCACCGCTAAACTGGTAAAGCACGAAGGAAAATTATACGAATTTCAGATTGATGTTGAAAATGCCAAGGGTGATAAAACAGGAACCGCCACCCATAAGCGGGTAGCGGTTCGGATTGAGAAATTTATGAATTCGCTCTGATATATTATTTTAATTTTTTCAGTCCTTTTAAATCAGTTTTTGCTGCTTTCTTCACGCTGATAGCCACTCCCCCTCCGGCTGCAAGTTGCTGTTTCAACACAGAAGTGTTCTGAACCAATACTTTCCGGATTTCGTAAGCCATCGGATTATCTTTCCAATGAGCTGTGGGTGCATCGCCATAAATGGTTGCCAAGTACCATGTTTTTGGTTCCAGATAACTGAAATCTATATTCGCGACGCGGGCATTTTCGTCGGTAATTGCGCCAATAAACCAGTCTCCTGTACCTTTTGCTTTGCGGGCAATGGTAATATAATCGCCGGGTTCAGCTTCCAGATACCTGGTATCATCCCAGTCTACGGCTACATCTTTGATAAACTGAAAAGCATCCATTTTTTTCTCGTAGTTTTCCACCAGATCGGCAGCCATCTGCAACGGACTGTACATCGTGACGTAAAGCGCCAATTGTTTGGCAAGTGTGGTATGTACCTGATTTGTACTACCGGTTTTGTAATGATCCATTTTTATTTCGAAAACTCCGGGCGTGTAATCCATTGGGCCTCCCATCAGACGTGTAAAGGGAAGAATGGTTTCATGTTCTGGCGGATTGCCCACGCTCCAGGCGTTGAATTCATTTCCTCGTGCGGCTTCACAAGCCATCAGATTGGGATAAGTGCGGCACTGACCAGTTGGGCGAACAGGCTCATGCTGATCAATCATTATCTGGTTAGCAGCCATTTTTTCTATTACACGCTGATAATGATTTACCATCCATTGACCGTCATGTTTTTCTCCGCGCGGAATAATCCAGCCCACATAACCGGTCTTTACGGCATCGTAGCCGTTTTGTTTCATAAATTCGATTGCTTTATCAATTCGTCGTTCGTAATTCGAGGCAGAAGCGGATGTTTCGTGGTGCATAATCAGTTTCACACCTTTAGATGCTGCATAGTTCTGCAAACCTTTTACATCAAAGTCGGGATATGGAGTAATAAAATCAAAAACTTCTTCCTTCCAGTTTCCCGACCAGTCTTCCCATCCTATATTCCAGCCTTCAACAAGTACTCCGCTAATTCCGTTTGCCGCGGCGAAATCAATGTATCGTTTCACATTTTCGGTAGTTGCTCCATGACGACCATTCGGTTTCAGTGCATTCCAGTCGGTATTTTTCAACTTCAGGTTTGGAGTGTCGGAATAATTCCAGGTCCAGTAGTCGGGCACATGCATTCCCCACCAGATACCAACGAATTTCTGTGGTTTTATGAAATCCGTATTTTCAATTTTGCAGGGTTCATTCAGGTTGAGTATTGTTTTTGAAGCCAGAATATCAGCAGCTTTATCGCTTACAATTACCGTTCTCCAGGGGGAGTTGTGAGGTGTCTGCATATATACTTTTGTACCGTAGGCATCAGGAACCAGGGATGCTGTCAATACAAAGTTTTCCTGATCAACCAGTAGATGCATTGCAGAATAATCGAGCAGTGCCGCTTCAAAGATATTTATATAAAGGCCATCGGCTGTCTTCATCATTAGCGGCGACTGAACAGCATTCTTTGCAAAATATCCGTGTGTACCGATGCCTGATCCATTCACAGCATCGGCATTGATTTCTGAAAGTTTACTGGTTGTATAAAAATATTCATTTGTATCGTAATCTCCTGGTATCCAGTAGGCTTTATGATCACCCGTCAGTGCAAATTCGGTACACTCATCCAGAACCTGAAAATAACTCAGCTCGGGCTGCCTGTCAAACTCATAACGAAATCCCAGTCCATCATTAAACAGACGAAAACGGATTTTCATAAATCTTTTTTGTGTGGTCTGTTCCAGCGTTACAAGCATTTCATTATAATGATTGCTGATCTGACTGACTTCTCCCCATACCGGTTTCCACGTTTCGTTGAACGAACTTAGTTTATTATCCTTTAAAGTAAATCCGGAAGTCAACCAGGTTGTATCTTTCAATTTCAGACCAAGTTTGGAAGGTTTAATCACTTCTTTACCTTTGTAAGATAGCTGGTAAAGTGGTTCTCCGGCTGACGACAACGAGAAATTCATCGTTAAATTTCCGTCGGGAGACATAAGCATTTGTGCATATCCACTTAGAGTGGCTATAAATAACATAAAAATAAAAATCAATTTTTTCATTTTCTATATTTTAAATTGGTTTTAATTCTTTAAATACCTGCTATAAATAAATTGCAAGAGAACAAAATTACTAAATATATTTTATTTTCTATCCATAACCTACTTTAAAAATATTCGTCAGAGATAACCTTACTGTCATATTTCATTTTCGCCTGCAGACATTATTAACCTTACTATAATTATTTCTTACGTAAACAGATTGCTATTTTTTAAATTTTTAATCTGAATTTATTTGACTTTCATTTTGTGTATTAAATCAATATGTACAAAATACTATAAATATTATTGTCTGATTATGATTTTTTTGCTGAAAATCCAGATTTTTTACCGACCTTTGCAAAAATATTTTTTCTAAAGAAACTAATGAAAGCAAACTTTGAAAATCGGCGAGGAAGCGGTGCTTCCGGAGCCAGCCGTGACGGTAATTCGTACGAAAAACGTGATGTTAAATCAGTGCTTAAAAGTAGAGGAAACAATTTCCACGACAACGATGAAAGAGGCGACAAACGCCATAACCCCAATGAATTAAGAAGTGAAAACAGCGGAAGACCCCGCTTTACTGTAAAAAAATCTGGCGATCAAGATGATAACACCAGATTTGGAGAAAGAAAAAGTTCAGATAGCAATAGATACCATTCAAATTCCGATCGGAAACCATTAGGAAACTCCAACTTTCGGAATTCCGACGACAACAGAAGACCTTTCAACTCAGACCGTAAACCATTTGCCAACAGAGAAAACCGCGGTGGTGACGACAGAAGACCATACAACTCAGACCGTAAACCATTTGGTAACCGTGATGAAAGAAATAATGATCGCCCTTACAATAATGACAGACCGCGATTTGTAAAAAAAGGAGAACAGGGTGACAGACCTGCTTTCAAGAAGCGTTATGATGACGATCAGCCGCAACAAGGGAAACTGAGATTAAGAAAAGCCGGTAATACTGGTAATTCCGAATTTGTAGAAACACGGTTCGACAACAGAAGCAGCGGTATCACTTTCCGTAAACGCAACAAGGATGCCAACTATGATCCGAATGCAAAATACAGCAAAAAGAAACAGATTGAATATAAAAGTTCAAATGTAGATCCGACAAAACCTGTGCGTCTGAACAAGTTTCTGGCAAATGCAGGTATCTGTTCACGTCGTGAAGCGGATGAATACATTCAGGCAGGCGTGATTTCGGTAAATGGCGAAATTGTCAGCGAACTGGGAACAAAAATATTACCTACCGATAAAGTAATGTTTCATAATCAGCCGGTACGTTCGGAGCGCAAAATTTACATTTTACTCAACAAACCAAAAGACTGCGTAACTACTTCGGAAGATTCGCACGCCAAACTTACAGTGCTTGATCTGGTGAAAAATGCTTGCAGCGAACGTATCTACCCGGTAGGACGCCTCGACCGAAACACAACCGGAGTACTCCTTCTTACCAACGACGGCGATCTGGCTTCAAAACTTACACATCCGAAATATAACAAGAAGAAGATTTATCACGCGGTACTGGATCATGATCTTGCAATAGCTGATTTTGAAAAAATTCTGGAAGGCATAGAACTTGAAGACTTTACAATCAAAGCTGATGCGCTCGAATTCGTAAAGGAAGACAGCCTGAAAGAAGTGGGCATTGAAATACACACCGGTCAGAACAGAGTTGTACGCCGTATTTTCGAGAAACTCGGATACAAGATTGTACGTCTGGACCGTGTTTATTTCGCAGGGCTTACCAAGAAAAACGTTCCAAGAGGAAAATATCGCTTCCTGACCGAAAGAGAAGTTAATATGCTTAAAATGGGGGCACACGAATAATCCGGAAGGTAAAAACGGATTAACATGCCTTGAAATTTCCTATTACCATCGACTGATTATGAACAACAATGAATTTCAGGAAAAGTCGCAAACGACAACAACTGTAAACAAAATCCCGAAAAAACCAAACCGGTTTGTAAAGTACATTCTCGATCATAAATTGGTTTTTTCTCTGATTTTTGCCTTGATTGTAGTTTATTTCTGGGGACAGTGGCGATACAGTAAGCTCGAGAAGCAACAAAAGATACTTATCGAGAGCTATAATCGGAAAATTGATAGTGTCCAACTGTCCGGCATGATGCTTACCTCAAAAGCTTTTTCATGGGCTGTGCGTACAGATTTGCTTAGGAATAATCCCGATCAGATACAGCTGTATCTGAATAACATTGTTCGTGAACCGCAAATAACCAAAGCTTATGTTGTTGATACAAAAAAGAGTATAATCCTGTTTTCGAGCAACAGAGCTGAAGCCGGTACAGCATTTCTGGATGTCGTGGCAATGCAGACAAAAGAAACCTTCTATCAGCAAAGAGACAGCATTGTAAGGTTTATTTCTCCGTTTATGGAATTAAACAGTAAAGCCGGTATTACAGTCATTGAAACCAGTTTTAAGTAAAATATCTGCAACAACAATATATTAAAGGGAACTTACTTGTTCCCTTTTTTTATTGACAGAACCGGAATTAATTGGTTCGCATCAATTATAAATATCTGAATTTCAGATTTTGCCCGTCGTTTTCATTCCGTAAATAAAGACATTTTCTGTGCTATTATACCCACAGTAAAACTTCATGAGGAAATTTAATAATTAAATCTTTATGATTATATTTGCAATCCGATTAAATATTTGTGAAATAAGTATTAACTAAAAAAATTAAAAAATTAATATGTTGAAGAACCATCCAAAAGGATTAATTGTAGCATTTTTCACCAACATGGGCGAACGTTTCGGCTTCTATACCATGATGGCGATACTGGTGCTATTCTTACAGGTTAAGTATGGCTTAAGCGAAAAAGCTGCCGGTGATTATTACAGCTGGTTTTATTTTGCAATTTATGCACTTTCACTCATCGGGGGTATCCTGGCCGACTGGAAAAAACAGTATAAAACAGTTATTCTCTACGGTCAGATTATCATGTTCGTTGGTTACGTATTGATGGCTATGCCGGGAATGTCGCTCTATGGCACACTGGGAGCATTACTTATTATTTCTCTTGGTAACGGTTTTTTCAAGGGTAATCTTCAGGCAGTGGTTGGACAATTATACGATGACGAAAAATACGCCAAGTATCGCGACTCTGCATTTATGGTTTTCTATATGGGTATCAACATCGGCGCGTTCTTTGCCCCGTTTGTGGCTACAGGTATCCGAAACTGGTGGCTCGAAACCAATGGTTTCATTCATGACGGCAGCCTGCCTGCACTATGCCATCAAATGCTGAACGGTACGTTGAAAAATACTGCAGAATTTCAATCGCTTGCAAATAATGCCGTATTGAGTAAAGTACCCGTTACTGATCTGAGCGCGTTTGCACATCAATACCTGGATGTATTCTCCCGTGGTTACAACTGGGCATTTGCCATTGCAGCAGTAGCTATGGTAGTTTCACTTATTGTTTATGTGATTTTCAATAAGCTGCTGCCGAACAAATCGATTGCTGTGGCAGTGGAAAAACAAACCAACACCATTGACAACAAATCAAACCATACCGGCCGAATTCTGTTTGTATCTTTGTTTCTGATGGCTATTACCACCATTCTCGTTTATATTATTCCTGTGCTCAACTCGCCCAGTGAAGCTACGTCGAAAATCGGCTTAGGACTTGCATTAGGTTTGTTTGTGGCATTTGTTTCCTATATTTTCCAGATGTCAACCAAAGAGGAACGTCCAAGAGTTATTTCACTCATTCTGGTATTTATCGTTGTAATATTCTTTTGGATGTCGTTCCATCAGAACGGGCTGACGCTGACATTATTCGCCCGCGATTATACAGTGAAAGAAGTTGGTCCTTTCACCAATTTGTTCTTTAATCTGGAATCGATACTCTGCGTTATCGCAACCATAGCAGGTATCGTACTGATGCTTCGTAGCAAATCAAAAATGAAAGATCGGGTAATCGGGGGTGTGCTCACAGCCTTGTTTGGCGTTGCCTGTTATTATTTCATCAATCATGCTGCCGACAAAAATCCAATTTCACCCGAAATTTTCCAGGCATTTAATCCGTTGTTCATCGTTTCTCTTACACCGGTCGTAATGGGTTTCTTCAGCTTTCTGAGTTCCAGAGGCAAAGAGCCTTCCACTCCACGAAAGATCGGTTTTGGTATGATCATAGCTGCTTCGGCGTTCATTATTGTTTTGGTAGGTTCATTAAACCTGGTTTCACCATATTTGCTCAACGGAGCGCCTACCCCTGAAACATCGCGTATTTCACCATACTGGCTGATGAGCAGCTACCTGATTTTAACCATTGCCGAACTTTTCCTCAGTCCGATGGGATTATCGTTCGTTTCGAAGGTTGCCCCACCCCGTTTCCAGGGTCTTATGCAGGGAGGATGGTTGCTTGCAACAGCTGTAGGCAATAAATTGCTCTTTGTTGGAAGCACACTCTGGGGTCGGGTTGATCTGTATGTACTCTGGGGAGTATTCTTTATCTGCTGTATCATTTCGGCAACATTTATTTTTGCCATGATGAAACGGCTTGAGAAAGTAACAAAATAAGTATTCTGTTACAAGTTACGAATATACTGACAGACAAGTTATAAGTTTAAAAAATCCTGCAATGATTATTGCAGGATTTTTATTTGTTGTTATTGATAACCTGATTGATAATCCAGAATATGCCAATAAAATCAGTATACTTAAAAAGGAACTTTGGAATTTACAGGTACAGTACGACGATTCAATTCGTCTGAAAAATCCGCTGTAAATAAAACACTACCACAGTGTCCAATAAAATTAAACTGAAACAGAACTCGTAAATTCACAGCTCGACCAGCTATATAACCTTAAAGCTGATATTGCAGAAAAAAAGAATATCGCTGCCGAAAATCCAAAAGTAATAATCCGACTCAAGAAAGAACTTACTAAAGAAAAAGCTAAAGGTTTCATGGAAAACAGTTAGTTTTTCGATCAAGAAACATCTTTCCTGCACATTACTACAGCATATACATGAACAATTTTCAAAAAGTTTTCGTTATAGTTCAAAAATATTTAATCAGCATAAATTATGGGAATAATTTCTTGGATTTTATTAGGTCTGATAGCCGGTGCACTGGCAAAAGCCATTCATACCGGCCCTGATCCCGGCGGATGGATAATTACTGTTATCATTGGAATTATTGGAGCAATCGTTGGAGGCTGGATAGGTTCATTCTTTGGACTTGGCACTGTGAATGAGTTCAGTATTAAAACCCTGATAGTATCAACAGGAGGAGCTGTATTGATACTTTGGCTCTATTCAGTTCTAAAAAAAAGATAAGCAGTAATTAAATTCAACTTTTCAAACATACTAAAAGGCGGACTTTGCTTGCATGTCTGCCTTTATCATTTTTTGGTTTTTCGTTAGGAAAAATTATTCTTTGAAATCCATAATTCATATTCCTGAGTAAAAAGCTGAAATTAAACTGAAAAAAGGACTTTTATCTATTCCCCGCACCGTTAAAAATTATTATCTTTGCGAAAGTAATTGAAAATGTTCAATTCAGTTTTAGACGCTTAATATCCAATGCCTTAACGTCATGTTGTCACTAAAATAATTTATAAATCCACATTAATACATTCACGCCATGATCCTTTTTTTCCGCACGCCCGAAAATAAAATCTATGCAGTACAGTCATTGAACCTATCCGATGACGATATCAACAAGTTAATATGGTTATTCGGTGAAGCAGAACTACTCAGCGAAGATAAAATAACCGGAAAATTCATCGGTCCCAGACGTGAAATGATTACTCCCTGGAGTACCAATGCCGTAGAAATCACACAGAATATGGCAATCAGGGGAATATTAAGAATGGAAGAATTCTTTCCGGTACTTGATAAAGATGATCACGATCCCATGCTGCAAAGAATTTACACAGAGCTTAATCAGGAGATATTCACGATTAACAAACAGCCGGAAGCAATCCGGCACATTGATGACATTGCATTATATAACCAGCAGGAAGGACTGGCACTGAGCGAAGATGAAATAGAATACCTGAACAGCATTTCCGAGAAAATAGGAAGGAAACTCACCGACAGCGAAGTATTTGGATTTTCGCAGGTAAATTCAGAACATTGCCGCCATAAAATATTCAATGGTCAGTTTGTTATAGATGGAGAAGAAAAAGAATTATCACTCTTCAAACTCATCAAAAAAACATCCGAAGATAATCCGAATGATCTTGTTTCTGCATATAAGGACAATGTAGCATTTAATCAGGGACCGGTTATCGAACAGTTTTCGCCTAAATCGGACGAAAAGCCGGACTTCTTTGAAACAAAAAATATCGAATCGGTAATTTCTCTCAAAGCTGAAACACATAATTTCCCAACAACCGTAGAACCATTCAACGGCGCTGCAACCGGTACCGGCGGTGAAATCCGCGACAGGCTTGGCGGAGGAAAAGCTAGCTTGCCGATAGCAGGTACGGCTGTGTATATGACTTCATATCCCCGCAATGCAGGTAAGCCGTGGGAGAAATCACTTAAAGAACGGAAATGGCTTTATCAGACACCCGAACAAATTCTGATCAAAGCATCAAACGGTGCGTCCGATTTTGGTAATAAATTCGGGCAACCACTTATTTGCGGTTCTTTGCTTACGTTCGAACACAACGAAAACGACAAGACATACGGATACGACAAGGTAATCATGCTTGCCGGTGGTGTAGGTTATGCTTCACGCCGGGATGCTCTCAAAGGCGAACCAGCTACCGGTGAAAAAGTGGTTGTGATGGGTGGCGACAATTACCGGATAGGTATGGGTGGTGGTGCTGTTTCGTCAGTTGAAACAGGTCAATATGATAATGCGATAGAACTTAATGCGGTACAGCGTGCCAATCCCGAAATGCAGAAGCGGGTTGCAAACGTTATTCGTGCCCTGGCAGAATCTGACGACAATCCAATCGTTTCGATTCACGATCACGGAGCCGGAGGCCATCTCAACTGCCTCTCCGAACTGGTAGAAACTACCGGCGGTAAGATTGAAATGGATAATTTGCCGGTAGGTGATCCCACGCTCAGCGCCAAAGAAATTATCGGCAACGAAAGTCAGGAGCGGATGGGTCTGTTACTTCAGGAAAAAGATATTGAACGGGTACAACAGATTGCAGAACGTGAACGTGCTCCATTCTATGTAGTGGGCGAAACAACAGGTGATATGCAATTCGTATTTGAACAAAAAGATGGTCAGAAACCAATTGATTTATTGCTGGAATATATGATTGGTAAACCGCCGCGCACCGTCATTACCGATAATAGTCTGGAAGAAAATTTTGCATCCGTAGAAGTTGACGAAGAACAATTGCTTGGTTATGTTCAGAATGTTTTGCAAATGGAATCGGTTGCATGCAAAGACTGGCTTACCAATAAGGTGGACAGGTCAGTTACGGGTAAAGTGGCCCGTCAGCAATGTGTGGGTGAAATACAACTGCCTTTGAGCGATGTGGGTGTAGTAGCACTCGACTATCGTGGAAAAAGCGGTATTGCAACTTCCATCGGGCATGCACCGCTGGCTGCACTTGCTGATCCCATAGCAGGATCGGTGCTGGCCATTGCCGAAGCTCTTACCAACATTGTTTGGGCACCTTTGAAAGACGGACTGGACAGTGTTTCATTAAGTGCTAACTGGATGTGGCCCTGTAAAAATCCGGGTGAAGATGCCCGCCTTTACAAGGCTGTAGAAGCCTGCAGCGATTTTGCCTGCTCACTTGGTATCAATATACCAACCGGCAAAGACAGTCTTTCCATGACACAAAAATATGGAGAAGAAAAAGTTTTCTCTCCCGGAACAGTTATTATTTCTGCCGGAGCCGAAGTTTCGGACATTCGTCGGGTTGTCAGCCCTGTGATTGTCAATAATCCCGAAACCTCTCTGTATTATGTTGATTTTTCATTCGACAAACTCAGTCTTGGAGGTTCTGTATTGGCACAGACATTAAATAAAATTGGTAATGAAGTGCCTACTGTTACAGACTCCGAATACTTCAAAGCAGCTTTCGATTCAATACAGGAACTGATTAATAAAAATCTTATTCTGGCCGGACACGACATCTCGGAAGGTGGTTTGATTACCGCATTGCTCGAAATGTGTTTTGCTAATTCAATCGGAGGTTTGAAAGTCAAACTGGATGATCTGTCTGAAACATCGCTGGTTAAAATCCTGTTTGCTGAAAATCCGGGTGTACTTATCCAGACTGCAAACAAAGCTGAAGTGGAAAAAATTCTGAAAAACAACGGAATTGGATTTGCTCAGATTGCAAAACCCATAGCTGAACGCAGGCTTGAAATTCATAAGAAAAAGACATCTTATTCTTTTGCTATCAATGATTTGCGCGATATGTGGTTCGAAGCTTCTTACCTGCTCGACCGGCGTCAAAGCGGAGAAAAAGCGGCAAAAGCACGATTTGAAAATTATAAAAATCAAAAGCTTGAATTCCATTTCCCTCAAACATTTACAGGTAAATTATCGCAACTGGGACTTTCACCCGACCGTAAACCATCGGGAGTGAAAGCAGCCATCATCCGCGAAAAGGGCACGAATGGCGAACGCGAAATGGCTTATGCACTTTATCTGGCAGGTTTTGATGTCAAAGATGTTCACATGACAGATCTTGCGTCAGGACGTGAAACGCTGGAAGATATCAATTTCATTGTTTTCTGCGGAGGTTTTTCTAATTCGGATGTTCTCGGATCGGCCAAAGGCTGGGCGGGTGGTTTCCTCTACAACGAGAAAGCAAAAGTTGCTTTGGACAACTTCTACAAACGAAATGACACGTTAAGTCTGGGTATATGCAACGGCTGTCAGTTGATGGTGGAATTAAACCTGATTAATCCTGAGCATACCAACAGGGCTAAGATGCTGCATAACGATTCTCATAAATTTGAATCGGAATTTGTTTCACTTACCATCCCGGAAAACAATTCGGTAATTTTAGGCTCGCTTTCTGGCTGCAAAATAGGCGCCTGGGTAGCTCATGGAGAAGGAAAATTCTCACTTCCAATGGGTGAAAATGCATACAATATCATCGCTAAGTACAACTATGACGAATATCCCGGCAATCCAAACGGTTCCGATTTCTCGGTTGCAGGTATTTGTTCGGCCGATGGTCGTCATCTGGCTATGATGCCTCACCCCGAACGTGCGATATTCCCCTGGCAATGTGCCAATTATCCAACTGAGCGAGTTCAAAACGATGAAGTTACACCGTGGATGGAAGCGTTTGTTAATGCCCGCAAATGGGTGGAAGGAAAAAAATAAATTATCAATCTGAAAATTAACTCATTATATTTTTTTCAACACAGGATGATTTTAGTTTTTTGATTTACAATAAAATAAATCATTTCATATCAGGATTATGACTAAAGAATCTTTAAAAAAGTTTGCTTACCTGTCAATTGCAGCAGCAGTACTAACAATTGCATTAAAATTCGGAGCTTATTTTCTTACCGGTTCTATGGGCTTGTTTTCTGATGCTTTAGAATCCTGCGTTAATCTGCTTGCGGCAGTCATAGCACTGATAATGATCAGCATTTCTGAAAGACCGGCTGATAAAGATCATGAATTTGGGCATACAAAAGCCGAATATTTTTCAAGCGCCATTGAAGGAGCGCTAATTCTGGTTGCCGCATTCAGTATTATCTGGTCTGCAATACCGCGTATCATTCATCCGCTTCCTCTCGAAAACGTCGGAGTTGGTTTACTTATTTCAACCGGTGCATCAGCCATTAATCTGGCTGTAGCTTTGATCCTGATAAAAAACGGCAAAAAAAGACATTCTCTTTTACTGGAAGCTGACGGCAAACATCTGATGACTGATGTGTGGACTTCTGTGGGTGTATTGGTGGGAATCGGACTGGTCAAACTTACCGGACTAAACATTTTAGACCCGATAATAGCAGTTATTGTTGCATTAAACATCATCTGGACAGGTGTACACCTGCTTCACCGTTCCGGAAACGGATTGATGGATTCGGTTATTTCTCCCGACAAACAAAAGCTGATAACGAATTTTCTGGAATCCCAAAAAGAACAGGGTATCGAATATCATTCACTGATGACCCGTCAGGCCGGACAGCGTATTTTTATCTCATTGCATTTGCTTGTACCTGGTTCATGGTCGGTTCAGAAAGGACATGACAAATCTGAATATATTGAAGAGTACATTGAAAACCTGTTTGAACTTCCGGCAACCTGCTCAACGCACATTGAACCCATCGAAGACCCTGCATCTCTAAACGATATAGGTATTGACAGAAAAAAAATAAAAATATAATTTACAAATTTTTGAATAAAAATGACTTTCAGTTTGTTATAACTAACTAAGTACAAAGGATCATTTTTCCCTTTGGCTTTTTTGATGAAAAATATAGAAAAAAAAATCATTACATTTCTGTTTGTTTCATTAGCCTTCATTGCAGTACAGGCAAATACGCCCTATCAGTACCTGAAAACAGCATATACTGATGGTGAATTTGTAACTGTGTGCCGAAAAGAGGTAAACGGAAATGTATTGCAGTCAAATGCAGTGATTTTGCAAATGATTGAGCAACTGAATAACAAACCGATGAAGCTCTTTGACTGGGCACTCAAAGATCTGGGACTTCAGGGTCAGAAAAACGATGAAATGATTATCGTTTTGAAAAAATCGCTGTTTGATAAAAATACCGGAATCACCCATGGACTGGTTGACGTAATAATTCCCAACTTTCAGACAATTAGGGATGTAAAGGTAGATGCTGTCGTAAAAACCGAATTACTACCAAATGGACAACTGATAGGATCGGTTGTTGTTGTTAATTCGGGATTCTTGCTGAAAAAAGCTCATGCTACCATCACATCAAGTCACATGAAAAACGGCAATCAGTTACTTCAAACAGAAACTCATATTCAGTTTGGATGGCTTTTGAAGTTTTTCATCACTCAGAACCGTTATAAAAGTATCGTTGAATGGCGTATTGACAAATTCACCGAAAACATGCAAAAGGAAGCTGAAAAAAACACTTACTCACAGACAATTTATTAAAACCAATTATACTCTCATACAACGTAAAATTAAATTAATTATATGGCAGAAAATTCTTTATTACAAAAATTAGACGGACTTCAACACAAATACGAAGAAATATCCATGCTGATAACCGACCCTGCAGTGATTGCAGATATGAAGCGGTACATCAAGCTGAATAAGGAATACAATGAACTTGACAAAATAATGAATGCTGTAAAGGAATATAAAACAGCATTGGCTAACATAACTGAAGCCAAAGAAATTTACGATAAAGAATCTGACACCGAACTGCGTGAAATGGCAAAAGCTGAACTCGATAATCTGGAACCTCAAATCCCTGTTATGGAGGAAAATATCAAACTGCTGCTCATTCCTGCCGATCCTGAAGACAATAAAAACGTAGTAATGGAAATCCGCGGTGGTACAGGCGGAGATGAAGCTGCTATTTTTGCCGGCGATTTATTCAAAATGTACACACGCTACTGCGAAAATAAAGGCTGGAAAGTGGAAGTAACCGACTTCAGTGAAGGTACAATTGGGGGATTTAAAGAAATCATTTTTACTGTAACCGGAGAAAACGTTTACGGAACACTGAAATACGAATCGGGTGTACACCGCGTTCAGCGCGTACCGGTTACCGAAACACAGGGACGTGTTCACACTTCGGCATCGACGGTAGCTGTATTGCCCGAAGCCGACGAATTTGAAGTAGACATTAACCCGGCAGATATTGATTTTCATACCTCGCGTTCAGGGGGAGCCGGTGGACAGAATGTAAATAAAGTGGAAACAAAAGTTCAACTCACTCACCGCCCTACCGGCATTGTGGTGGTTTGTCAGCAGGCACGAACACAGCTAGGCAACCGTGAAATAGCCATGGAAATGCTTCGCACTAAAATCTACAACATGGAATATCAGAAACACATAGACGCGATAGCTTCCAAACGTAAAACAATGGTATCTACCGGTGACCGGTCGGCAAAAATCCGCACCTATAACTATCCGCAGGGACGAATCACCGATCACCGCATCAATTATACAATCTATAACCTGACTGCATTCATGAATGGTGATATTCAGGATGTAATTGACCAGCTTATCATTGCTGAAAACGCAGAACGAATGAAAGAAAGTGAACTGGCATAAATGGAAACTGTCATCAAATACAATAAAGTAAAACCTGTTACGCTTCTGATTATTTCTTTAGCGTTTACGTTTATTTGTATCTGGTTGATTTTTGACAGTAACCGGAATAGTATCACCGGATTTGCAGGACTAACCTTATTCACGATACTTGACGTTTATATTGTTTACCGGTTGAAAAAGGGCGGAGGCATAATACTCAACGAAAGTGGTATTGTTACCGACCGGAATAATCCTGATGATACTTTTATCAGTTGGAATGAAATTGAAAGATTTTCATTGTACGAAGCCAATGGTATACGAACTATAAATATACATCTTTTTAATCCCGGGGTATTGATTGAACGACAGACAAAAACGAATGTACGGAAAAATATGCAAATCAATCAAACCTTATATAATGCTCCGGTCGGAATTAATCCCAATTTACTGGATATCAAATACAAGCGACTGGAAAATCTGCTGATGGAAAATCTGGAAACTTACAAAAAAAATAACATAACACAACACTAAAATGACTAAGCAAGAACTTTTCGAAAACATAAAACGTAAGGAATCATTTCTTTGCGTGGGACTCGATACCGACATAAATAAAATTCCCGAACACATTCTGAATAATTCTGACGATCCGATTTTTGACTTTAACGTCCAGATTGTCAAAGCGACAGCAGATTTGTGTGTAGCTTATAAACCCAATCTCGCATTCTACGAAAGCATCGGACTTGCAGGCTGGGATGCGTTGGAACGTACTGTCGATTTCATTCGGGCAGAATACCCCGATCAGTTTATTATTGCAGATGCAAAACGTGGCGATATTGGAAATACGTCGGCTATGTATGCCCGATCTTTTTTCGGAAATATGGATTTCGACGCCGTAACAGTTGCTCCATATATGGGCGAAGATTCTGTAACACCGTTTCTGACTTACGAAAACAAATGGGTAATATTGTTAGCACTAACCTCCAACAAAGGCGCATTTGACTTTCAGTTGATGAAGGATGCCGACAGCACAGACCGTTTATTTGAAAAAGTACTGAAACAATCACAATCATGGGGAAACGCTGAAAATATGATGTACGTGGTGGGCGCTACAAAAGCAGAAATGCTTCGGGAAATCCGATCAATTGTACCTGACCATTTTCTGTTGGTTCCCGGTGTGGGAGCTCAGGGTGGAAGTCTGGCAGAAGTTGCAGAACATGGTTTGAACAATCAGTGTGGATTACTGGTCAATTCTTCCCGACAGATAATCTATGCATCATCTGAATCCGACTTTAAAGAAGCGGCACATGACGAAGCCAGAAAATTGCAGGTTGAAATGTCGGAGATACTGAAGAACAGGGGTTTAATTTGATACAAACACAAATCTCAAAACAGATATTCTGATTACATAAATTAGCAGTAGAAATATCTTAAACAGATCATATACCATGTCCGAATTTAGCACACATCAGATTAATCGTTTGGCCGACCTGAACATTTTGTTTGATGCAATCACCTACAAAAAACAACCGGCAGAAGCAATAAAGAAGTACCAGCATACGATCGACAATACGATACCCGATGATGTGGTAATACTGGTACATAAGCTGATGGAAAGCAGCTATCCGATGGAGGATATAAAATCGGGCATCAACAAGCTGCTTAATGTATTGCGCCGCTCACTCGACAGCCATCCATACACAGCCCCCGCTTACGATACGTTTTTTGATATCTGCATTCGTAACAACAATGAGGTTAAGAACAGACTGAACAAACTCAGGCCTTTTATCCTGCAAATCAACAAACAGGGTGTTACTGAACATATCCTGACCGAAATGCTCCGTCTCTGGAAGGAAGTTCAGGAATTCACTCAGTATTATGTCATCAAGGAAAATGTGCTGTTTCCGCTTGTGGAAAAATACCTTTTCGAATATCGTTGTATTGCCGTGATGTGGTCGATACACGATGATATCCGGCGTAACCTGAACGATCTGACAGATTTGTTGGCTTCAGGTCAATTGGATCTTCAAAAACTGAACCGGCTTACCGGTGAGGTGTTTTACAACATCTATTCCATTGCCTTTCGCGAAGAACGATTGCTTTATCCGTTTATCGCCAAAAACGTACCTGCCTCAGAAATTGAAAAATTGTGGGACGAAAGTGTTGAAATTGGCTTTCCATACTTTAATCCGCAAAAGAAAATCGCTGAACCATCAGTAAAAAACGTTTCATCCGGACTGGTTGATCTCAAAAGCGGAGCTTTGTCGGCTGAGCAGTTGATACTTATTTTCAGTCATCTACCGGTCGATATTACCTATGTGGATGAGAACAATAAAGTTTGCTTTTTCTCAACTCCCAAAAAGAGAATTTTTACCCGCACAAACGCTATACTGGGGCGCGACGTACGCAACTGCCATCCGCACGAAAGTGTTCATGTGGTTGAACAGATTGTGGAATCATTCCGCAATGGCACAAAAGACAAAGCTGATTTCTGGATTAATATGAAGGGAAAAAAGATATTAATTCAGTATTTTGCCGTAAGAAATGAAAGAAATGAATACAAGGGCGTCATCGAAGTCACTCAGGAAATATCTGAAATTCAGGCTTTGGAAGGCGAGAGACGAATACTCGACTGGCACCAATAGTCATACAGGCAAAACTATTTATCTGTTCAACTGTTTTACTTTTAATAATCCAAATTTTATCCGAAGTATATGAAAGATTTTGTTGACTATGTGGAGTACACAAGGCCCGATAATGCAAAGGTCCGCGTAGCATTTGAAATGCTGGGCAATGAAGTGTTGTTTTATTTCTGCGAATATCAGCATACCGATAAGGGAGAATGGAAACTGATGGAGTCGTCGGACAGCGAACATTTCAATTATTCAGTTGAAAATGAGAAGGGTGAAATACGTGATTTCAGTATTAAATATCCCACCAAAGACGAAATAGAAAAAGCTCAACAGCTGATTATAAACAAATACAATATACTCAGCATCTGAAACGTACGTATATTATAAAACAAAAAAACTGCTAACAATTAGCAGTTTTTTTTGTGATCTCGTTGAGATTCGAACTCAAGACCCACAGCTTAGAAGGCTGTTGCTCTATCCAGCTGAGCTACGAGACCATTTACAAAAGTGGTGCAAAAGTAACCCAATTTTCCCAACTTTGCAATACTTTACCTTAAAAATAAAACAAATCATTCATATTTGCCAAAAAATGAGTAATATTGCAAACTGAAAGCGGTTTGACACTTTACCGACAATATATTTCGGATTTTAATTCAGAAAACCGCTTTTTATTATCATATTTCTTTTTTTTCCGCACAATCGGAAAAATTACAGTAAAAGATTGTTTGTCAATTTCTATTATCAGTATTGAAGATTTATAGCGATATCAATACTCAAATTAAAATTCTCAGGATGAAAGTTATCAAATTTGGAGGAACATCAGTCGGCTCAGTCGAAGGTATTTTAAGCTTAAAGAAAATTGTAGAGTCGCAGCAGGAAGCTGTGATAGTGGTAGTATCAGCATTATCGGGCATCACCGATCTGCTTTACGCCACCTCAAAAATGGCTTCCGAAGGTAATAAAGCTTATCTGACCGAATATGAAAATATGGTTTCGAGACATCTGGAACTGATTGAAAATGTCATTTTACCCGAGAAAAAACTGCAAACCATCAAACTTGTGCAGGAAAACTTCACCGACCTTTCCAACATCCTTCGCGGCATTTACCTGATTAAGGATATCTCAGTCCGTATCACCGATACCATTGTGAGCTATGGGGAGGTTATTTCGTCAATCATTGTGAGTAATCTTATAAAAGGAGCAGTACACTATGATGCACGCAATTTTATCAAAACCAACAATCAGTTCGACAAGCACAATGTTGATTTCACCATCAGCAATCAACTCATACAGGATATTTTTGCCGAAATACATGATGTTTGCGTATGCGGCGGATTTATATCGTCCGATGCTAAAACCGGTTACATTACCAACCTGGGACGCGGAGGCTCTGATTATACGGCAGCCATCCTTGCATCGGCGCTGAAAGCAACAAAACTCGAAATATGGACAGATGTAGATGGTTTTATGACTGCCGATCCGAAAATCATCAGCAATGCCTACACCATCGAAAGGCTTAGTTTCAGCGAAGCAACCGAACTATGTAATTTCGGAGCGAAGGTCATTTATCCGCCAACTATTTTCCCTGTATATCACAAAAACATTCCGGTAGAGATAAAAAACACCTTCAACCCCGAAGCATCCGGCACCTTCATTTCGAGCGAAAAAAGTTCGCAACTGAAAAATCAGCAAAAGGCCATCAAAGGAATTTCTTCAATCAACGATACCTCGCTTATCACCATTCAGGGATTGGGTATGGTAGGCGTTATAGGGGTGAATTACCGGATATTCCGCGTACTTGCCAAAAATGGCATCAGCGTGTTTCTTGTATCGCAGGCATCTTCCGAAAATACCACTTCAATCGGTGTGCGGAATGCCGATAGTCAGCTGGCAGTCGAAGTGCTTCGCAACGAATTTGCTAAGGAAATTCAGCAGGGAGAAATCAACCAGATATTCTCCGAAGACGACCTTGTTACCATCGCCATCGTGGGTGACAATATGAAACGTACGCCGGGTATTGCCGGAAAGCTTTTTGGTACGCTTGGTAAAAACGGTATAAACGTTATCGCCTGCGCCCAGGGAGCTTCCGAAACAAATATTTCGTTTGTCACCGACAGAGCCGTACTCCGTAAGGCGCTCAATGTTATTCACGACTCGTTTTTCCTGTCCGAATATCAGGTGCTCAATCTTTTCATTATCGGAGTGGGAACCGTGGGTGGAAACCTGCTGAACCAGATTAAAAAACAACAAAAGAATTTGATGGTATATAACGGGCTGAAGATAAATGTTGTTGGAATTGCTTCGGAAAAGAAAATGATTTTCACCCGCGAAGGCATACAACTCGAAAATTGTGTGGACAGACTGAAAAAGGAAGGACAAACTGCCAATACCCAGTTGATTTGCGATGAGATTCTTAAAATGAATATTTTCAATTCAGTTTTTGTGGATTGTACCGCCAGTGCCGAGGTAGCCAATATTTATCAGAAACTGCTTGAAAATAACATCTCGGTAGTGACGGCAAACAAAATTGCAGCTTCATCGGAGTACGAAAAATACGTGCAACTGAAAGAAACATCCCGTCAGCGTGGGGTTAAATTCCTGTTCGAAACCAATGTGGGTGCAGGACTTCCTATCATTAACACCATCAATAACCTGACAAACAGCGGTGATACCATTCTTAAAATGGAAGCGGTTCTTTCCGGTACGCTTAACTTTATTTTCAATACCATCAGCAGCGAAATACCATTGAGCAAGGCAATCCGCATGGCCAAGGAAGCCCGCTATTCGGAGCCTGACCCAAGAATTGACCTCAGTGGAAAGGATGTTATCCGCAAACTGGTAATTCTTGCCCGCGAAGCCGGTTACAAAATAAATCAGGAAGACGTGCAGAAAAATCTCTTCATCCCCGATCCTTATTTCCTGGGAAGTCAGGATGATTTCTGGAAGATGATTCCCGAACTGGATGCCGATTTCGAGGAGAAACGTAAAGAACTGGAGAAAAAGGGATTGCATTGGCGCTTTGTTGCTACTATGGATAAAGGCAAATGCAGTGTGGGATTGCAAACCGTCGGAAGCATGCATCCGTTCTACGATCTTCAGGGCAGCAACAACATCATTCTCATTACAACCGAACGCTACAACGAATTTCCGATGATAATCAAAGGTTACGGTGCCGGAGCAAGCGTGACGGCTGCCGGTGTTTTCGCTGATATCATCAGCATTGCAAACATCCGATAATGAAGAAATCAACAGTATTTCTGTTCGCAGCATTACTTATCGTTGCTATTACCGGAATAAGTTCATGCAGGAAGCAGGCACCTCAGTTGCCATCCAATAAAGTTCTGGCAGCAGATACAACCGGAAATTCTCTGCTTGAAATGAATAAAATTCTTGCTTTACGGGAAGACAGCATTATCCAGGCTATGATCGCCCGGAACGATATGCATTTCAGCAAATCAAAATCGGGTATTTGGTACAATGTGTTGCATACCACCCAGTCAGACTCGCTGAAGAATGATTCGATAATCAGTTACAGCTTCACCACATACAATCTGGCGGGTGAAGAAATCAACAGCGGAACAAGAACCATTCGTCCGGGTAAAAAGGAAATTCCCACGGGATTGGAAGAAGGACTGTTATTGATGCGCAAAGGTGAAACTATGCAGCTTATTGTACCCTGGTATCTCGGATACGGCATGAATGGCAACGAAGAAATTCCGCCCTATACATCGCTGATGTATTTGATTGTGAATGAAACTACCAGCCCCCCAGCCCCCTAAAGGAGGAGCTATAGAGTTGTAAATGAAGCAAACTGCAACTTTCTTCGGAGTTAAGATTTTCAAATGAAAGTCTGAAACACACTTGATAATAAGTAACCGACATCAAATATATGCTGAATAGTATTGGCGTCCGATATTAATAATTCAAGCGGATATATGTTATTGAAAATCTGAACAATATACATTAAATTGGATTTAAAGCTCAATTTTGGTCTCGCTCCCTCTTTCCGCCTTAGAGAAAAAGCGTAAAGAAAATTGCCGGAGTGAAGCGGTTAAAAAGCGTCCTTGTCTGACGATCCGCCTATCGGCGGAGAGGAGTTTGGACGCTTTGAGCGAAACGCAGACAATTTTTAGCTTTTTATCGACAGCGGCGGCCTTTTTTGTTTACTTTTTGGGGCTGCAGCCAAAAAGTAAAAGCCTGTCCGGCTTGAGGACAATAAGATAATTTTTTATAGGACAATAATAGCTGAATAGTTACTTGTGAATGAAAAATAGCCTGTTACTAAAAATTAACTTTTGTATATCGCTATAAAATCGGATATTTGCATTAGTTTCTCACGGATAAAAAAAACAATCATATTTTCAAAAAAAAATGAAAAGATTACCGATCCTTTTACTTACCTTTTCACTGTTAATCATCGCAGCATCCTGTTCGGATAAAAAAACATATTCCGAGCTGCTGGATGAGCAGGACGCCACCATACAAGCTTACATACAGCGCAACAATATCAATGTAATAAAACTGACCACCGACACATTGCCGGCAAATGCTAAAACAGGAGAAAAAGATTACTACCTGATGCCTTCGGGATTATATTTTCATATTGTAGCGAAGGGCGACACATCGGTGAAAATAGCTACCCGCACAAAAGTTGCCTTACGGTACAGACCCTACACACTGACCATTCCGGCAGACACATCGGCCAATAACTGGAATACCGTGTCGAGTCCCGATCCGCTGATTGTAACCTATGGCGAAACATCTTCTTTTTCGATAGTAGGCATTCATCAGGCTATCGGACTGATGAGATACTCCAACTCCGAGTCGAAAATAATTCTGCCTTCCAGCCTCAACACCGGAACGTATGCAGATCAGGTCACCCCGGTAGCTTACGACCTGAAATTCAAAATTGTAAAATAAACTCAAGAAATCCGCCCCTTTTAATTAAACAGGGGCTTTTTCTTTTTACAGTTATACTTAAAATCACATCTAAATATTGTTATGACACTTATTAAATCAATCTCAGGCATCAGAGGAACCATCGGAGGACGCGCCGGTGATGGACTTAGTCCGCTCGATGTAGTAAAATTCACAGCTGCTTACGCTGCTTTTATACGTTCATCAGCTAAAACCTCTTCGAATAAAATTGTTGTCGGACGCGATGCGCGTATCTCGGGAGAAATGGTAAACAAACTGGTAACTGGTACCCTGCTCGGTATGGGAATGGACGTTACCGACATTGGCCTG
>DAONDU010000013.1:0-25651 GCA_035402725.1 Paludibacteraceae bacterium
TTCTGAATATATCTGGGGTGCACTCAGGGAACTGAATGTAAGCCGGATAGACCATGGCATCCGGTGTATGAATGACGAAGGTCTGATAGACTATCTTGCAGAAAATCAGATACCACTTACCGTGTGTCCACTTTCAAACCTCAAGTTGCAGGTTGTGAAAAATTTATCGCATCACCCGCTCAAAGAAATGCTGAACAACGGGCTTCTGGCTATGATTAATTCTGATGATCCGGCCTATTTTGGCGGATATGTCAATGAAAATTTTATGCAAACGGCTGAAGCTCTCAATTTGTCGGAAGAGGACATTCTCCAGTTGGCAAAAAATTCATTTAAGGCATCTTTCCTGCCCGAGGAAGAAAAAGAAAAATGGCTGGTAGAGCTGGATAATTTTCAGATTTCAAATTGATAATTACCTGTCAGATTTACTCAATCATATTACTTATAATACAACTACTGAACCAGTAACTCATCAAAATCTTTCTTTCAGAAACGGATAATTCTGTATTAACCGTGTTTTTCTTTTCTCCACAGCAAGTTGAAAAAGACGGTATTCTTCTGTTTCCGGGTGCATCGGACGATGATTGAGGTCAGAGCGCAGCTGCTCAAGCTCTTTCCTGAGATTCTGTGTTTGCGAAGAAAAATAAGTATCAGTAAAACGCTGCCAGATATAATCCACAGCCACATCCGACGGATGCAGCATATCCGCAGCATAAAAACGATAATCCCGCATTTCGTCTATCATTAGTTCGAAAGCCGGAAAATAATGTACGCAATCAAACTGTTTTTCCAGAATATCAACCGCCAGATGAAGCGTGCTCTTACTCACTGTATTCTCATGAGCGCCATCTTTCCAGTGCCGTATCGGGCTTACTGTAAAAATGAATTGCATCTGTGGATTTTGACGGTGCAGTAAACCAAGCACGTTGGTAAACTCACTAACAATCTCATCCACGCTGAGGCGTCTTCTGTTGAAACTGCTGGCAGGCTGTTTGTGACAATTGGATACAATCTTTCCATTATCGGCCAGTTCAAACACCCAGGCAGTCCCCAGCGTTATCATTATGACGTTTGTCTCCTTCAGGAAATATCGTGCAGCCAGCAGGCGGCTGTTGATCTTTTGTAAAGTTTCCTTCGGATTAGTAGCAGAATAAGCGCTGCTGTGTGCAAAACTGTTCCAGAGCGAACCCGACTGAAACAAATCATCTGCAGTAAATTCTTTTTCTCCCAATAAATAACGAATTCCCTGACACACCGACATGGGGTTGTACATAACTCCGAAAGGATTTATAAAAGTCAGAAAATAAGCATCCAGTAGCTTATTACCAATATTTTCGGCAAAGCAGGAACCCAATGTTAGTATCCGGTCAGAAAAGGTGATTTCGAACGGAGAATGAGGAATATTTACCTGTGTTGAAAACATGTTATTTTTGATTTACAAAAAGTTATGAACCACACAAAAGTACAATATTTATCCCGATGAAATAACAAAGCCGCAACGGAATGTTACGGCTTTGAATTAAAAATATCACGTGTTTGTGAATAATTATTTTTTAGCAAGCGTGGTTTTCTTTGCTGTTTGTTTTTTCACATTTGATTTAGTGACTTTAGTTGACTTATCTTTGCAACAATCAGCTGTACATTGTTTTGTCATTTGTTTTCCTTCGTCACAGGTAGCTTTTGCATCTTTGCAGCAAGCGCCTTTTTCATTTTTTTCCATTGCTTTTCCGTCCTTACAACAAGAAGCTTTACCATTCTTACATTCCGATTTACATTCATGTTTGGCCATTGCCTGAGCCTGATTACATTCATGTTTTTTCAGAGAATCGGCTTTTGCACAATTGGTTTTTGCCTGTTTACAACCCTGTTGTGTTGCTGCATTTTTACATTCATGTTTTGCTTCGGCGGTAGCATTCTTACATTCCTGTTTAGCTTTATCGCAGCATTCCTTTTTCTGAAGTTCTGCCATTTTTGTTTGAGTAGTAGTTTGAGCTGTTGCAATGCTTGCTGAGATTACCAAAGCAAACATAATCATTAATACATTTTTCATTTTCATTTTTCGATTGAATTTAGTTTTATTGATTATCTGTTTAATTCTTTTTTTATGCAAATATATTTATTTTTTTTGTTTTTTCAAGTTCAGCATTTTTTCACTTTGCTGTGCTTTTAGCAGGAACTGTCTCAACTACTTTTGCTTCGTAACCAAGTTTGTTGAATGCACTAATCAGTTTGCTTTCATTGGTTTTCAGCGTATCAAATTTGATTGTTACTGTTTTATCTTCCAATTTTACAGCCATATCTTTCACTCCTTTTTCGTAGGCAATGTTCTTTTCTATTTTTTTCTGACAACTTTCGCAATGCATGGACACATCAAAAACTACGGTTTTCTTTGAATTTGACTTCCCAGATTGTGCGTTCAAATTTGTAGCTAACACAAATATCGCCACAAAAGTTATTACCAGATGCTTTGTTTTCATATTTCTTAGTTTTTATTGTATGATTTTCTTAATTCGAACTTTTTGCCAATGCCCACCGGAAGCCTAAATAAAATGTTCTTCCGTGCATCGGACCCCAGACCATTGATGCATCAAAATCGGTGCCAAACGGATTTTGGATATCAATAATCGGATTTTTCTGAACAAATCCGGTAATATTTTCTGCACCGCCGTACACTGACCAGGTTTTGAAATTCCGGGTTATCTGAGCATTCATTATTGTAAATGGTTTGAATTCTCTTTCCCACAGTGGACGATTGGAATCGGGGTCTGGCAAACGGCCACCTCCGTTAAACTGTGTGGTAAAGTCATACTGCCACTTGCGCAGCGGTGACTGATACGAAAGCGTCATCAGGCTTTTCGTGCGGTTTGTAAGTGGTTTCTCTCGCAGGTTTTCGTTAATAGTTGTTTTCACGTCATTCATCCGGTGAGCCAGTGTAACAGTCAGACCTTTCACCGGTTCAATATTCGCCTCAATCTGAAAACTGCTTGCATATGATCTGCCCTGCAAATTGCTGAAGTTCACAGCATGCGGATCAGTATCCATATCGATTACCACCTGATTGTTGAAATCAGTGTAGAACCACTCTCCCATCAGGCTAAGTTCTTTGCCAAAAACGGGAATAAATCCGTGTACTGTAAAGCCATAATTCCAGGCATTCTCCATTTTCAGATCAGGAGCAATATTCAACTTTCTGTTGCTTGCCAGCAGAAAATTATTTTCAGCCAGCACATTGGGTGAACGATAGCCTTTACCGGCTGATGCACGCAAATGCACATGATCCAGGATATTATAACGGATGTGAAAACGCGGGGTAATAAATGTTCCGTAAACAGAATTGTGGTCGGCACGAAAACCGGCCATAGCAGTGAGCGCTTTGCGTGTAAAAGTATATTCGGCAAAAATACCGGGCACATATTCGGTTCTACTTAAATTCTCAGGCAATATATTCACTGCAAGTTTTTCGTCAATGGCATCGGCATTGAAACTGGCTCCGGTTGAAATCTTATGATATTCGCCAAACGACGCATCATATATCAGATTGGCGTACAGATTATTCTGATGTCCGTCGTAGTTTTTCAGTCCGTATCTGGCATTCTGATTTTGTATCGTTCCATTCAGGATTATCCCGAGGCTCGATTGATTGTGGTGTTCGTGTTCCTCTCCTGCTTCATGATTATGTTTTGCTTCATCTTCACCGAAAAGGAATCCATTTTTCACAAAGAATTCATAACGCTCGGTATTTACTCCTATTTTGTACGAATCATCCGTACGTCCACCGGTTCTCTTCTCGGACAAACCGCGTACGAATGCCTGAAGAATATATCCGTTATTTTTGTAATACCAGCGATTTGCCAGGTTGTACTGCTTTACCATTGGTAAATCCATATACCCGTCCTTGTTTTCGTCGAGTGTCAGAAATTCATCAGAAGCGTGCAAAAGTACAGAAGTTGCGAGTTTTTCATTTAGTTTTACTGCTGCGTCAGCATTGACTTCTGTTCTGCCAGTGCTGCTTGTAAACAGGTTGAGCGAAACCTTATCGCTGTTCTGTGGTTTTTTGTACTCCACATTTATTTGTCCTGCAATCGCTTCGTATCCATTTTTTACTGATGCAGTTCCCTTCGATATCTGAATGCTTTCCATCCAGGGTCCGGGGATATATCCCATACCGTATGCAGCCGATAAACCGCGCAAATTAGGTATATTTTCGGTAAGCATCTGCACATAAGTACCTGAAAGTCCAAGAAGTTTAATCTGTTTTGCTCCGGTTGCTGCATCGCTGTACGACACATCGACCGAAGCATTGGTCTCAAAACTTTCGGATAAGTTGCAGCAGGCAGCTTTACGGAGTTCGTGCGTATTGAGTGTTTCCACGTTGAATACTGCAGTACGGCTTTTAATTTTTCCAAGTCGCTGCTTCGTTATAGTGACTTCCGACAGGCTGATAGCATCATCGAGTATCACTTCCATCCGATCCTGTTTTTCAATTTTTGATATATCAATAGAATCTGGATTATAGGCCACATTACTGAATATCAGAATGTTATTATCTTCAGAAGTATTCAGACGGAAATGTCCATCTGCATCCGAAACAGTTCCTTCGTTTGTTCCGGCCCAACGGATATTTACACCCGGAACAGCCTGCATGGACTTATCTTTTACATATCCGCTAATCTGAGCGAATATATTTGTCACAAAAAATAAATATAGTAATAAAATGAGTTGTTTTTTCATTTTCTGAATTTGATTTACAAATGATTTGAAAACACATAAAAATGGCATATATACACCTGTACATCTGTCAGTTATAAGAGAAAATCAAATCAGAAAATCAAATCAGAAATACTGAATTTTGAGACAGAATCTGCCTTCCTTTGAGTGGTTTTGGAATATTGGGATGATCGGTGAAAAGCTTGTTTTTAAATGTTTCAGCATCATACCCGGCAATAAAATCAGGAAAAAGACATATTAAACAAGAATGGAGTAATGAAATATCGGAGGAAAAGACATTCGAATCCTGAATAGAAGGAACATCAACTGTAATACGGGTTAAAGAGCACCCCATTTCGAGATTGTGAAAACACATATTTTCAGATTCAGGATGTGATTGATGTTCGGTTCCATCAGTGTGATGATGATGATGAATGCAGTTGCAACTCATCTCAGCAACCTTCTCAATACCTGCTTTTGCACAATCCTGACAACAGTATCTGATAACATTGAATCCAGTTCCTGCAAGAAGAAATATTGCAGAAAGCAGTAATGCTGATATTTGATGTGACAAATGTATTTTCATTTTATGACACCAAAAATATATGGTTTTATTTTATCCTGAAAGTGCAAAACTGTTATTTAATTAGATTTAAGTTAAATTATGCATTTTCAAACACATTCAAATCCTTGTACATTTCACATTGCTTGTATCTGAAACACTAATTAAAAAGATTATTTGAAACATAATTTACGAAAAAGTAGTAATTTTGCGTGATTATACAAATTGTGAAAATTTTTTATGAACAAATATTTAGTTTTTAGTTTTTATCTTCCACTTATATTGCTGAATTCCTGTGCAAAACAGGAAATGGAAATGAAGAATTACAGTTATTCTCACACATTTCATTTAACAGAAGACACTACATTAGGTGGACTGAGTATTAGTATTGAAGCTGAATTGCCTGTTAAATATCACAACAAGGAAATACTTACAAGCATACAGCAACAAATTGTTGGAAAAATGTTTGGAGAGATTTACACCTCCCTGCCGGTTGATTCGATTATTCCCAGGTATGTCAGCCGGTTGTATGACGATTATAAAATCAGCTACGGCGACGATCTGGAGAAATACAAAAACCTGAAGGGTCCGATGCTGGATAATGAAATTCAGGTGGAAGCAGTTTCGATGTTCCTCGACGATAAAATACTGTCATACAGCTACGAACGTTATGCATTTATGGGTGGCGCTCACGGCAACAGCAACCGTTATTTCTATAATTTTGATCTGAGTAACGGACACATACTGAAGGAAAGTGATATTTTTATTGACAACTATAAAAGTCCGTTAACTGAACTGATTAAACAATGTATCGTAGAAGACAATGCCGAGATCGAATCAGTAGCCGATTTGAATGAATTTGATTTCTGGGAAGATGAGATAAAACCAAACAACAACTTTTACATATCGGACGAAGGCATCGTGTACGTTTTCAATCCATACGAGATTGCACCTTACAGTACCGGTCAGACTGAAGTAACATTACCTTACAACAGGCTTAAAGTGCTTCTAAAACCGGATAATTTGATTTCATATCTTTACACTACAACCTCATAAACAAATTAAACACCATGTCATTTATCGAACTGTTGACTAACCGCCGGAGCATTCGCCGATATACTGATCAGAAAGTCGAACCGGAAAAAATACAACAAATACTTACAGCCGCATTGATGTCGCCATCATCCAAACGGAGCAATCCCTGGGAGTTTGTAGTGGTTGAAAACAGCGATTTACTCCTTAAACTATCAGAATGTCGTCCTAAGGGTTCACAACTGCTTGCCGGATCTCCGCTGGGTATCGTTGTGCTGGCTGATACAAACAAAACTGACGTATGGATGGAAGATGCATCCATAGCAGCCATTCTGATACAGCTGGAAGCTCAGGATCTCGGATTGGGGAGTTGTTGGGTGCAGGTTTGGGGACGCGAAAAGGAAGAAGGTGTGACCGCTGAAGCATATATCAGAGGGCTCCTGAATATCCCTGATAATTTTGCAGTTCTGTGCATCGTCTCCATAGGTTACCGGAATGAAGATCGTAAACCTTATGATTCCGGGAAGCTGGACTATATTAAAATCCATTTCGAAGAATTCAATAACCACAACCGTTAAACTCAAACATAATCCATTATGAAAGATAGTCGTTTAGCCTGGGGAATTTCCTTACTTTTATTTGGTGTAATGTTCCTGTTGCGCCAGTTGGGTGTTTTTTCACCTGAAATAGCCAGTGTAGTATTTGATTTTAAAAATTTCCCGCTTATTATAGGTGCCATTTTTCTTATCTGGCACAAAAACAAGTCTGTCGGTATGGTTCTCGTTGTTGTCGGGTTACTGCTCAGATTACAGGAAATTATCCACTGGACAAAAAACCTGTCAGAATTCGTCTGGCCTTTGTTGCTTATTGCAGCAGGGATTATTCTTCTTTTAGGAGTTAGAAAAGGGAAATAAGCACATCTTGAACGTTTTATTGTAAAAATTCGGAATGCCATGAAAATTGTTTTGTTAGGAGCAGGAAATGTGGCTACACATTTGGGGGCGCGTCTGTTACAGACCGGAGCCGATATACGGCAGGTTTACAGCCGCACCGACCAGTCGGCAAAAGAACTTGGAAGACTTCTGCATGTTCCTCATTGTTCAGATTCCAACCGGATTGACAAAACTGCTGATTTCTATATTTACACCATAAAGGACAACGCTCTGAGCGAAGTTGCATCAAAAATTCTGGTACCTGATGCCATTCACCTTCACACAGCAGGAAGTGTCTCCATGAACATTTTCGAGGGTTATGCCAATAATTACGGAGTGCTGTATCCCCTGCAAACATTTTCAATTGCAAAACCGGTCGATTTCAGTAAGATTCCATTATTTCTTGAGGGAAATAATGAATTTACAATATCTGCTCTTACCCAGCTTGCTGAAAAACTATCATCCGTATGTTATTTCCTGAGTTCTGAAGACCGAAAAAAGATACATCTTTCAGCTGTTTTTGCCTGCAACTTTACCAACTATATGTATCAACTTGCAGAAGAAATAGTACGTGAAGCCGGAATACCCTTTGAAGTGTTGCTGCCCCTAATCAGAGAAACAGCCGATAAGGTAAAATATATTTCGCCAAAGGATGCCCAGACCGGACCCGCAGTACGTAACGATGAGCAGACCATGCTCACTCACATCAGCCTGTTGAAGTACAATGAAAATGCACGGAAAATTTACCTGACTATCAGTGAACAAATAAAACAATTACACAACAAATGAAAACCGCTATCATTTACACATCTGTACACGGAACGACAGAAAAGGTTGTCGGTTACATGGCGAATAAGCTTCATGCTGAAAATCCGGCAGTCATACCACTCACAAAAGTCCGGAATTCAGATATCGAAAACTATGACAGAATAATTCTCGGAGCTTCGGTGCATATGGGCGTCATACCCAAAGCCATGAAAAGGTTTTGCAGCGAGAATTTAAGCACCTTGCTGAAAAAAGAGTTGGGACTGTTTGTATGCGGTATGGAAGCAGATGCCACCCAGCAGGAAGCTGAACTCGAACTCGCCTATCACGGCGAACTCTACAACCGGGCAAAAGCAAAGGCATTTGCTGGCGGCGAGTTTTTGTTTGAAAAGATGAATTTCATTCAACGGACCATCATTAAAAAAATAAGTAAGGTAAATACCAGCACATCGGATATAAAATACGACGTGGTTGATCGTTTCATTACGCAAATGCAAAAATAAATGGAAGCATACATCCGGATTATTCGTTGGAAAAATCTGATATTCATCCTGCTTATACAGTGGCTGATGCAGTATGCCGTAGTTCATCCGATGTTGCAAACTTACGGTTTCGAAATTTATAACCGCGACATTTTCAACATACTGCTTTATGCCGCTACCATTCTGATTACTGCAGGTGGGTATGTCATCAACGATTATTTTGATGTAAAGATTGACCGCATCAATCGTCCCGACAGAGTGATTGTGAGCGAAAAAATCACTTCAAAGGCAGCAATGATATTATATCAGATACTGACCGGCTCAGGCGTTATATCCGGTCTGGCACTTGCCATCCTTTCCCACAGTTTTACGCTTGGATTTATCTTTCTGCTTACCCCTGGTTTACTCTGGTTTTATTCAGCCAGCTACAAGCGTCAGTTTATTACAGGCAATCTCATTGTGAGTTTTTCCGCTTCGCTGGTGGCACTCGTTGTGGGTGTCCTCGAAGTGTCATTACTCAAAATTCAGTTTGGCAATCTGCTATCCCAAACCCCGATACCCGCGCAGGTTTACGGATGGACGGGCGGGTTTGCCGGTTTTGCCTTCTTTTGCACCTGGATACGCGAAATCATCAAGGACATGGAAGATATTCACGGGGACCGGGAACTGGAATGCCGAACCATGCCCATCAAATGGGGAATACAAAAGACAAAATACTTTCTGTACGGATTAATAGTCCTGACAATAGCGGGACTTTTCCACGTTGACTATCATTACATTCATTTCGATGGAAATCTGACTTTCCGCTACCTGCTTTTCGGGGTAGTTATTCCGCTGCTTGCCCTGGGTTACCTGATTTTCAGAAGCAAAACTCCGGAAGATTATCATCAGGCATCCACATTCTCAAAGCTAATCATGCTTACGGGCGTTCTCTACAGCCTTATATTTTATTATCTGACTGCAAAAACGTATCATATAAGCATCTTTGACCTGTTTTTTGTAAAATAAAATATATGCTTGAACATCTGAATAAATACGATATCATTTTAGGTTCCCAATCGCCCCGCAGGCAAGAACTACTGGCCGGTTTGAACATCAATTTCAGGGTTGAAACAATTTATGTGGAAGAAAAATACCCCGAAACGCTTGTAGGTGTTGATATTCCGATGTATCTGGCACAAAAGAAAGCCTCGGTTTACACACTGGAAGATAACACGATGCTAATCACCGCCGACACCATTGTGTGGCACGAAGGAACCGTGTATGGCAAACCCAACGACTGGACGGATGCTAAAAAAATGCTGCAGACACTTTCCGGTAAAATGCATCAGGTCATAACAGGGGTATGTATTGCCACAAAAAGAAAGAAAAAAGTTTTTCATGTAATTTCAGATGTATATTTTGCCCGTTTTACCGACGCGGAAATTGATTATTACCTGAACAATTACGAACCCTACGACAAAGCCGGTTCATACGGAGTGCAGGAGTGGATTGGGTACATCGGGGTGGAAAGGATAGAAGGCTCCTATTTCAATGTAATGGGGCTTCCCGTGCAGCGACTTTACAATGAACTGAAAAACTGGAAAGATTAAGCGACATGAACAAGGTTTCGGTTTGTTTTTCACCTGCCCTGTATCCTTTTTACGCCCAAAAAGACGAAATTGTGATCATCATCGACATCTTCAGAGCGACTACAAGCATCTGTGCTGCCTTCAACAACGGAGCAAGATCAGTACGCACCGTAGCAACAACCGAAGAGGCAATCAGATTGAAATCGGAAGGATATCCGGTAGCCGCCGAACAGAATACACAACGATGTGAGTTTGCTGATTTCGGGAATTCACCCTTTGATTTCACTGCGGAGAAAGTGAATAACCGCGACCTGGTTTTTACGACTACTAATGGCACACAGGCAGTTGAAGCCGCACTCGGTGCCGAAGAAATACTCATCGGTTCATTCTCCAACCACGGAGCTCTGCTCAGATACTGCCTGAATGCAAAAAAAGATATGCTTTTACTTTGTTCAGGCTGGAAAAACCGCTTTTGCATTGAAGATACGCTGTTTGCAGGCAGATTTGCAGATGAGCTGATCCACGCAGGAAGTTTTGTGTCCGATAACGATGCGGTAAAAGCAGCGCGTGATTTTTGGAAGGTTGCAAAATCAGATTTTATAAACTATATTTGCGATACTGAACATTATCAGCGATTGAAGAAAAACGGGCTTGAAAATGAAATTGAGTATTGCCTTGCCGAAGACACAACATCTGTTGTTCCTGTTTATGATAAAACGATCAAAGCTTTTATTAATCAAAGAAATTGAAAAATGAAACTAATTAACCAGAACATGAAAATTGCAACGTCGCTTTTTACAGCATTATTTATCTTCACTACCGGGTGTAAAACGGAAGAGAAAGTAACTTTGCCAACAGTGACCACATACACAGTAACCGATATTACAACACAATCGGCAACTTCAGGTGGTAACATTACTGACAGTAAAGGTATGACTGTGGCCAGCAGAGGAGTCTGCTGGGCTAAAACAGACAATCCCACCATCAACGATAACACAACTACTGATGGAAGTGGCACCGGAGATTACACCAGCACCCTGACTAATCTGACCCCTGCCACTGAGTACTATCTGAGAGCCTACGCCACCAACAAAGCCGGAACAGCTTACGGCAATACCGTTACATTTACCACCCAAAGCAATGGAACTTCAACTTTTGCCAAAGGAGCGGATATCGGTTGGCTTCAGCAAATGGAAGCAACCGGATATAAGTTCTACAACGATGCAGGAATTGAAACCGACTGCATTCAGATTTTGAAAGATCATGGCATCAATTCCATCAGGCTGCGAACCTGGGTAAATCCATCGAATGATAAAGCCAGCGGACATTGCAGTAAGGATGAAACTGTAGCGATGGCTGTTAGGTCTAAAAACGCGGGAATGCGCGTGATGATTGATTTTCATTACAGCGACAGTTGGGCCGATCCATCCAAACAGGTAAAACCCGCAGCGTGGTCTGGTCACGATTTCACTCAACTTCAAAAAGATGTCTATGATTATACTTTCGAGGTAATGACGGCTCTTAAAAACGCCGGAGTAACTCCCGAATGGGTGCAGGTCGGAAACGAAATCACTCCAGGAATGCTGCTGCCCGACGGAGGTTCCGACAATGCACATTTTCCTCAGCTTGTTAAACTCATCAATCAGGGTTACGATGCTGTAAAAGCTGTCTGTCCGACTTCAAAAGTCATTCTTCACATTGATCAGGGTAACAACAACGCCCGTTTTCGCTGGTGGTTTGATAATGCAAAAACCTATGGTGCAAAATACGATATTATCGGTTTAAGTTATTACCCCTATTGGCTATCAGATTCTCATCCCGACTATACCTTGTCGATTGACGATTTAGGAAAAAACATGAATGATATGGTTACACGTTACGGCAAGGAAGTGATGGTGGTGGAAGTTGGTGGAGAAGACGGACAGGATCCACAACTTAGCGCGGCACAGAACGCGGCAAAAATCCAGAACACCTACGATATGCTAGTGGCTGTGCTGCAAAAAACCCGGGCAGTACCCAACGGAAAAGGACTTGGAGTATTTTACTGGGAACCGCAGGGAGCACGTTCGTGGAGTCATTATGCTCTCAGTGCCTGGGGAAATGACGGTAAGCCTACCCGTGCGTTGGATGCTTTTTTGAAATAGAAAGAATGTGAAAAATAAAACTATTGAAAGTTTAAAAGTGTTTTATATTGGTATAATATTTTCAACTATTATTAAGGACACCGAACATAAAATTAAATTAAAACGAATTATTAACTCATTAAATAAGGAGAAAAAATTATGTTAAATCCAAAGATTTCAAAATTACTCAACGATCAGATTAACAAAGAGTTTTACTCATCTTATCTGTATCTGGACATGTCTAATTATTATTACGACAATAACCTGAAAGGTTTTGGCAACTGGTTTGCCATACAGACTCAGGAAGAATACGCGCATGCCATGCTATTTCTGAAATACATGCAAAACAACGGCGAAAAAATTACGTTGGAAGCCATTGCCGCTCCGGGTTTGAAATATGCAAATCTGAAAGCACCGCTTGAAGAAGCTCTTAAACACGAGTACTTTATTACTTCATCGATCAACGATATATATGCAGCTGCTTATGAAGTTAAGGATTTCCGCACCATGCAGTTTCTCGACTGGTTTGTAAAAGAACAGGGTGAAGAAGAACAGAACACCGATGATCTCTGCAAACGTTTTGATTTATTTGGCAGCGACCCGAAAAGCCTCTATCTGCTCGACAATGAACTATCAACAAGGGTATTTAATCCACCTTCGCTGGTTATTTAATTATAGTTTCAGACATTACCGCAATATTAAATTCAGAGCGGGCATCCAGATTAAAGGATGCCCGCTCTGTTATTTGTAAATTATTCGTTTATTGAGTTTATAATAAAAAAACTGCTTATTGAGTTTATTATTAATTACATCGTTTTAAATAATGATGCATTACGAATGTAACAAAATATTCCGAAAATCCAAAGTTTTAAAATTAAGAAACGAACGAATCCAAAAATCAGTGATTTACGACAAATTTCTTCACAAATATCTCGCTGCCTGCTGACAACTTCAGTATGTAAATACCTGATGGAAAATCCGACACATCAAGACTAACATTGTCATATTCCGTCAATCGTTGGCTAAAATGTATATTTCCGCTTACATCCAACACCGATATTTCCGATTTTTCTGCACTTATTTTTTCATTGAATTTTATATTCAACACTTTTTCTGCTGGTACAGGAAAAATTGAAATTGCCTGCCGGCTTACCGATTTCAAATCTTCAACTCCTGAAAGAATTCCGGCTATTTCTGCTATTCCTTCGGGTGTCAAGGCATAATTATATACTCTGAAATCATCGATATTACCATTGAACAACGGATAAGAGAATTGACTCCTGCCAATATAATTCAGTGCTGGTTTAAAATCTAATGGTTTTATAGTCATTGTATTTGACTCGCTTACCTTTATACCATTCACATATAAGCGTGCAGTGTCGGTTGCCAAAGTTACGGCTACATGAATCCATTTGCTTCCTGCAAGCGATGTTGCGTTCAGCTGCTGTTCGTCACCTCCGTTTTTAATACCAAAACGCAACTGTCCGTTTCCGTTATTCGGGGTAAGATACATATATTCATTCTGGCTGTTGCCAAAGTCAAAAATCCGTTGCGCTACAGTGCCTCCTCTGCAGTAAACCCAGGCTGCAATAGTAATTTCCTGCTGATTGGCGATATTGGGCGGTAGTTGTAAAAAGGCATTTGTACCGTTCAGTGAAATTGCATTTGCACCCGTTTTACCGGTTGTGTAGGAGATTGAGCCTGATGATGCAGCATGATTGAGGTTTACGGTACTGTCCGAAATATTGTTTTCAAATTGCAGACTAGCTACCAGGTCGTTTGCACCGGTTGTAATGGCTGATGCTTCGTTGGAGTAAACTGATCGGTTCAGCGAATTATCCACAGCCCGAACAGCGTAGAAATATTGTCCGTTTTCAGTAGTTGTATTATCAACGAAAGATGTATTCTTTATGTTACGGGCTATCGTTTCAAACTTTCCTTCGGGTGAGTCTGTGCGGTAAATATTGTATCCGGCAACATCGGTATCAGCGCTTGCTGTCCATTCCAGTTTTACCGACTCTGCGTTGGGTGTGGCAGTCAGACTTGCTGGTGCCGCCGGTGAGACAAACTCTACCGGAGCACCGACAGGAATAAACCTCCACTGCTGATTGCGGTCTCCGTCTTTTTCCCACTGATACACATTAGCGCCGTTAGTCATGCTGGCATTTGCAACTTCAATGCATTTAGCGCTGTGTCTGCTTCGAATATAAAACCAGCCATCTTCAGCATATTCAAGATACCATTGCTGATTAGCTCCATTTGCAACATCCCACTGGACGATATTTCCGGTGTTATCGAGCGACCAGTTATAAATATCGAGCGATTTACTGCTTTTTACAGAAGTAATGGTAAAATAGCTGAAATCACCTCCAATCCGTGAATCAACCGGTGTTACGTTCCATTGTTGGTATGTTGCGTCCGGAATAAAACTATTCTGCCACACATTAGCTCCCGATGAAGTACTGCCAAAGGTTACCTCCATCACTTTACCGCTATTCCTGTTTACCAAAACATATCTCCCGTTAATTACCGGCTGGATATCATCGCCCCAGGTTATATTCATCACTCTTTCGGCATTTGTCTGTCCTTTCTGATATCCTGTGCCTCCGGGCAAAACCATTGTATATTCACGCTGAGGACCATATCCGTCAAAGTAAACATCCTTAGTTTTAGAGAAGAAACGATATGTTGTTGTCGCCGCCTGACGCTCTGACGTTCCTCCAAATGCCTGAATTTTTCCATCGGGTGAGCGATATACCGATGCCGCTGTCCAGTTGGGACGATGCTCGGCGTAACCCAATCTGACGCCGTCACTTGCTTTGACAAATTCTCCCCGGGCATATTCGGCTGTTCCCCACCAGATGCCAGTCTTCATACCATATTCCACGCCTACCATTGCCTCCATCACATTGTGCAGTTCGTCATTCGTTCCGTGATCTCCATTTGCCGCCACACTTTTATGGAAGTTGGCATAATTGTCAAAACTTCCTGCCAACTGATGAGTGTTGCCTTCCTCCAGACGGTCTTTCAGATAGTTATACCATGACAAAGCCTCGTCGCAATTCAACGTGTTACCGCCCGAAATCCGGATATTGTCAAACCGTGGATTTTTCCTCAACTCACCTGCAATATTCTTGAAATCAGACATTCCGTTAGACTTTGACCCGGAGTATTGCCCCCATCCAAAGTCAGGCTCGTTAAACGGAGCTACCGAGACAACGGTTCGTCCCCTTTCCTGAACACGCCTGGTGGTTACATCAATCAATTGTGCCCAGTTAGCCGCATTCCCAATATACCATGAATCAACTCTGGGATGGTCACAATTTAATGCTACTTTCGTTTCTGTTCCTGTCAAATCTATCAGATTTAGACGGATGTTTAAGCTGTCAATCTGAGCAGTTTGCAAATCGCCGTTTACCAACGGATAAGTAGGCTGAAAGGAGGCTCTGACAACATCCACCTTACGGGGACTCATAAACGCGATGCCACGCCGGATATTCGATTCGCTGAGCCATGCCAGATCCAAGCCCCAGATGATGGGTTTACTCACTCCGGGATCCGCAACATTAAAAATAACCGTACGATCCGAAGCCGGTTGAACAGAGAAATAACTGCTGGCACTTGTAGTCTGACTAAAAAGGGGGGTGGCATTAATTCCTGCAATTGTAACAAATGCCAGTAAAAATATTTTATTGCTCATATTACTCATTTTATTTACAAATGTAGCTCCTTTTTATCATTCCAAAGAGTATTTATTAATCAAAAAGGTTTGCAAATCATTCAGTTGTTCATTCTAGTTACTAATTCAAAGGTTTGCAAATTGTTTTTATACCTCTTCAATTCCGGTAAACAAAAAACATTCCTGATTGTTAAACATTCAATAAACAATAAGAAAAGATGAATTACAATACACAAAAAATGCCTGTTTTATTCGTCGGTCATGGCAATCCAATGAATGCCATTGAAGACAATTCATTTACACAGACATGGCATCAGATAGGTAAAGGAATACCCCGTCCGACCACAATACTCAGCATTTCGGCACACTGGGAAACCGAGGGGACTTACTTTACCGCGATGCAAACTCCGCGTTCCGTTCACGATTTCGGAGGTTTTCCGCGCACATTGTACAATGTGGTATATCCTGCTCCCGGTAATCCGGAATTAGCCGAACAAATAAAAAGTGTAATTAAAGGACAGGTTATTGAACTTGATGAACTGGAATGGGGGCTGGATCACGGAACGTGGTCGGTGTTGGTACACATGTTTCCTCAAGCCGACATACCTGTAATACAAATGAGCCTCAACCGAAATATGACACCCCGGCAACACTACGAACTGGCACAGGAGATGAGTTATCTGCGTGAACAAGGTGTACTGATAATGGGCAGCGGAAATATCGTCCACAACCTGCGCGAAGTTGACTGGCACAACCCCTACTCCGCTTACGACTGGGCGCTGGATGTTAATGATAAAATTAAAAACCAACTACGTAATCACGATCATGATAGTCTTATTGATTTCCGGAAACAAGGGCTTGAGTTCAGGATGGCAATTCCCACAGCCGAACATTATTTACCATTGCTTTATCTTATAGGTTTACAATCCGATAGTGATGAAATATCGTTCTTCAACGATAAAATCAGCATGGGATCACTTTCCATGACCGGAGTGATGTTCAAATGACGTAATCACCAGTTCCTTAAAGCCATTAGTTGACAACAAAAAAAGATTGATAAATATCAGTTCAAATTGGGCATTATCGAAAATTGTTAATATATTTGTCGCGACATTAACAATATTGTTCATCATTATTTCCTGTTTTGAATTTATCATTCATCATTCATCAAAAGTTATATCAACATGGAAAATTTTACCGACCTGTCGTTCAATTTCTGGTGGCTTGTTCCTTTTATCGTAATTCTGGCCGTTTGGGATACGGTATGGAAGTTGCTTGGATTATGGTAATCAGCCCGCAATAATGATCTGATCTGGTTTATACTGATAGCAATTATCAATACTTTGGGCATATTGCCAATTATTTATCTGCTGCTGAAAAAAAATAAAACGGAACAAACGGAATAATCCTGATGTTCATTATCTGAAAAACCAAACCTATTATTTCACCGGATGACTGTCGTTATCATGTAATCCGGTGGATTTTTTTTGCAATCTTCATTAACAACATAATACAAATACCATTTTTATTTTACTATTCTAGTTCCTTTTACCATGATCACACCCATTTCCACTCCAGCCTCCACTGAACGTATTCAGGTAGTTGACGCGCTCCGAGGTTTTGCCATCGCAGCCATACTTCTTCTTCACAATCTCGAACATTTTGATTTCTGGTATACTCCACAGGGTTTTCCTTCCTGGCTGGTAAATTTGGATAAAGGCATTTGGGATACCATGTTCTTTCTGTTCTCCGGCAAGGCATACGGTATTTTCGCGTTGCTTTTCGGATTTACGTTCTACATCATGCAGCACAATCAGGCAAAAAAAGGGAAAGATTTCCGTCTGAGGTTTGCCTGGCGATTGCTTTTGCTGCTTGGTTTCGGTGTCATCAATTCTGCATTCTATCAGGGCGACATACTCACAATTTATGCTCTGCTGGGCATCACACTCATACCGGTGGCCAAACTCAGCAACAAAGCGGTTCTCATCATCGCCTGCCTGCTTATCTTTCAACCATGGGAATGGGGAAAATTCCTGATTGCCCTCACCCACCCTGCGCAGGATTTAGCCGATCCGGCATCGTGGGCTTACTTCGGAAAAATGAGTGAATATATTACCGGAAATTCATTTATCAAAACCATTGCCGGGAACCTGACCAACGGTAAAGCAGGTGTTTATCTTTGGACCTGGGAAGCAGGACGTGTATTCCAGACACCCGGATTGTTTATGATCGGGATGTTGCTGGGACGTACAGGTAAATTTATATTTTCTGGCGAAACAAAACGTTTCTGGACAAAAATTCTGATAATTTCCTCTGTGGCATTTGTTCCTCTCTACCTGTTAGGTATCGGATTAACTCCCGGGAATATACCGAATGAAGCTTTATTAAGACCATTATCTCTGATAACTAAATCCTGGTCAAACATCGCTTTCATGTTTGTACTGATTGCCGGATTCGTGCTGTTGTTTCAGAAAAGTACGATTCAACGCGTGCTGAATGTGTTTTCAGTTTTAGGTAAAATGAGTTTGTCCAACTACATCATTCAGTCCATTCTGGGAGCCACCATTTACTACGGTTTCGGACTGGGTTTGTACCAATATACCGGAGCAAGTATGTGTCTGATTATCGGGTTGGCACTCATGATCCTGCAATGGCATTTCTGCAAATACTGGATGCGTTCGCACCGCTACGGACCGCTAGAAGGCATCTGGCATAAGCTTACCTGGATTAATAGTGAAAATAACAAGTGATGACGAACTGCCAGTTTATTTACCTGTTTTCCGGAATTCGACTTTCACAAGGGAAGTAAATACCCCAATAAAACATAACATCGTAAATAGTGCAAAGACTGTTTTTGTACTGAGTATCAATTGGGGGATATTCGAAGCAATAATTTGCGCGTTGCCCAAAAACAAATGAAGTGTCAGTGAAGCAATAGCCATACTGAACATCATGCCGGTGTTGCGCATCGTTCCCAATATAGCCGAAGCTGTTCCGTATATTTTTTTATCGACCGAACCCATCACCACATTGGTGTTGGGCGACGAAAATAATCCGAAACCTGCGCCAAGGACTATTAAACCGATAATAATATAAATGATCGTGGTCTCTGAGCTAATAAAGCTTAGTATTAACAACCCAATGGCACTTATTCCCATACCAAGCGCGGCTAAGTTTCGGGGATTCATTTTATCGGACAGCCGTCCCGAAAAGGTTGAAACAATGGCCATCAATACGGGTTGAGCTACGAGAACCAATCCGGCTTCGCGTGCTTCCATACCTTTGACGTATTGAAGATAAAGGCTGAGCATAAACGATATGGAAAAAGTCGCCGCGTAATTGATTATTGCTGATAAATTGGAAAGCGCGAATACCCGGTTCTCGGTAAATAAACGGATATTTAATACGGGGAATTGAGTTTTTAACTCCAGTTTTGCAAAGAAAAACAATCCGGCAATCCCGGCTATGGTCAGAACAATTGCCAGCTGATGAGGCAACTTTGACAGTCCGTACATCAGCATCGAGACTGAAATCATGTATAAAATAGTACCTTTGTAGTCGAATTTTTCTTTTATTGTTTCGGACAATTCCCGGTTCAGTTTCCAAATAATCAGTATGGCTATCAGTGTACTTACCACGGCATTGATAAGAAATATACTCCGCCAGCTGAACGCGTCGGTTATTAACCCCCCGATCATGGGTGCCAGTGATGACCCTACGTAAACCGCAGAGACATTCAAGCCGATCATTTTTCCTCTTTTTTCGGGTGGATATGCTGAAATTACAATGGCCATCAATGTACTTATCATCATAGCTGAAGCCATACCTTGCATAAATCGAATGATAATAAATGTGGTTGAATTGGGAACAAAAGCACACAACAAGGTGGTAATGGCAAAAAAAACTGTTCCATATAAAAACATTTTGGTTCTGCCCCAGGTGTCACCAAGTTTACCAAAGGGCACCAGAAATATGATCGATGCCAGCAAGTACGACATGGAAACCCAGCTCAATCCAATAGCAGTCATTGAAAAGTCAGTCCCTATCTTCTTGAGGGCAACATTAACTGCTGCTCCCATGAACGGATTGAAAAATTGAGTTGCCATGGTTGCAACCAGCAAGAGGGTTTTATTAATGTTTTTATCTGTAAGCGGTGTTGATTTCATGCCGTTGTACTATTCTGTGATTTTTATGATGTATAAATTACAAATTGATAATGTATGCATTATCATTATTTTCAGTAATAAGTAACCTGAGTTTTTCTCTGTCGTCAGCACTTAAATATGAAGTCATTCAGTATTTTCTTTCTTCATGAAAGCAGCATACAAAAATAATCAAATGAAAATATACTTGCTACTTCTTGATAACCGAAAAGAAGAATTTCTTCAGGTTTACATACAAACCATTTACCAACAATAGCATTTCCTCTGCAGTATCTCTGTTTTTTCTTCTAGCGGTCAGCGGTATAGTTCTGATATCAAATCATTTAGTTCTAAAATACCATTTTTTTCGATGTGGAGATTATCAGAGTTCATGAGCCTGTGATATTACGACATTCAGACTTTATCGAACCAAATGAGCCTGAAATCTGTTTCTTCTTATAGAAATAAATACTTTAACTTTAATCCTGAGTTGTTATGTGTTTTACAGTTGCAATAATGAAAAACGGAGTTCTGATGACTGCCGAACAGTATTACAACAGTCTGCCTGCCGTCATCCGCAAAAAGAAGAGAAACCCTTTGCAGACAGAAATACCCAACTTCTATCTGGTCAGCGGATTTACACATCCCATGCTTCCGGTGATTACCGACGATGAGATGACCCTGAAACAATGGGGACTGATACCCGAATGGACTACAGACCGACATCAGGCGGATGAATTGCAAAACATGACGTTGAATGCTGTAGGTGAAACTGTTTTTGAGAAACCGTCGTTCCGAAGAAACATACTCAGCAGGCGCTGTCTGCTGCCGGTGAGCGGATTCTACGAATGGCGCGAATTCAGAAATACAAAATACCCCTACTTCGTACATCCTAAGGATGCATCCGGTTTTCTACTGGGCTCCCTGTACGACCGTTGGACTGATCCTTTGACCGGCGAGCATCACGATACCTTTAGTATTATCTCCACACCGGCCAATCCACTTATGGAAGTGATTCACAATGTAAAAAAACGAATGCCTCTGATACTCGATGATGACGCTGCCGACCGCTGGCTCAATCCCGCCACATCGCCCGATGAACTGAAAACACTCATCAAACCTTATGACGAGAACAAGATGGACGCCTATACCATCAGCAAAGCGGCAGGCAATCCGAATTTCGACAGGAATATTCCTGAAATTCTAAACCCGGTTAAGTATTCCGAGTTAGACACTCCGACACTGTTCTGAAAAGATAGATTATTTTCGGGGAATTCAGGTCATTAAACACATTGATAATCAATATATTGAATACTTCATTCCCTGACAACACAAATACTCCGGCAGAGTGATGAGAATGAATTCTAAAATAATACATATTCGAGAACAAAACTGAATAGATCAACGTTTTAATGATATAAAAAAAACAGAGCCTTAACTGGCATGATCAAGGTCGCTTGCTGACACTATTCCTGAGCAGAATTTCGCTTAGGCTTTAATTCAATGATTTCTGATTTTACTTAACCCAATTTAATCTTCAATATTATGCCCTCAAAGAAACTAATTGATTTTCTCAATGAAAATCAGATTAAGTTTGTCTTAATTCATCATTCAAGGGCGTATACAGCCAACGAGGTAGCTCATTCTGCCCATATTCACGGTCAGGAACTTGCCAAAACCGTAATATTGAAAATAGACGGAAAGCTGGCTATGGCTGTTCGTCCCGCATCGGGGCTTGTAAATACACGGCTGCTGAAAGAAGAGCTGGGAGCAAGCATGGTGGAAGTTGCCGCTGAACATGAATTTGCCAACGTTTTCCCCGAATGTGAAGTTGGTGCTGAACCTCCTTTCGGAAATCTCTATGGAATGAATGTTTATGTATCCGATTCACTTGCGCAAGAACCTGAAATTGCATTCAATGCCGGAACACATACCGAACTGCTTCGTATGAAATACGAAGACTTCGAGCGACTGGTAAATCCCGAAGTACTACGTTTTTAACTGACACACGACCATAAAACCTTACTTCCTGGTGAAAAATTGTCTCAAGTTTATGAAAAAAACCCCGGCTGGATAACATAATCCGACCGGGGTTGTATTTTTATTTCCTGACAAAATGCATTACTAATTCTTCACACACCTTACCGAATGCGCGTTGGTATCAAAATCCTGATTCTGCGACACATCAGATGCATCGTAATGCAGACAGTAAACATAATAGGTATAGTTATTCAAGGCTGTAGCCGACCACCACGAAGCTATTTCTTCAATACCCCAAAACTTATGTGCATCGGCATCATATTCACCACCGGGCAAAGCTGAGAAACCGCTCTTGTTATTGGGCTCGGATTCCAGCTTTTTCCATGTAATGGTTTTGAGCTTATCGCCTGCAAAACGGTGATCGCCCTGAGATTTAATCAGTATTTTCCACTCTTCGTCACTCGGAATGTGCCATCCATCGGGACAAGCCTTAATGGCTGCGGCATAATCGTAAAGGTATCCGTATACAGCTACATTCTTTGGATTATTGTCATACGCCCAGCAACCCGCATCGGTTTTGTATGCGAGGTTTTCAAGCATCCAGGTTTGCGTACCGATAGTGGTAGTTTTATAAATTTTCCCGTCCCTGTTATCCGTAAAGATACCCTTTTCCTGCGCTTTCACTGTCAGTGCCTGCAGGTACATGATAGGTATCAGTATTAAGATTAGGTTTCGCATGGTATTTATTTCGGAGTATCAGATTAATTGAGATTAAACACTGACTTCATTCGTTCAGCAAACGTTTTGTTTGCTTTTTCCCGGAGTCTTCTTCTGCCTCCATGATTATCCTTTTTGCCTTGCTGAGACGAATCAGCCGGTTTTTTTCGGTCTGTTTGTATTTTGTCCATTTCTCGAGTTTGTAATGCAACGGTATCATCAGAGAAGCTACAGATACGAAAATTAACAGCATCAGAACGGGAGTATGATTTGTCAGGTTGGAAATAATGGGGTGTAGCAGCTGATCATTGTATTCAAATGTAATAAGCAGCAGCGCAATGCCCAGTGGCCTTACAGAACACTGGCTCACAATAAAACTCCGGTTTAGTAACAGAAACGCGATTATAAACACAATAATCACTATGGCCAGAACGCTGAGTTGAAGTCGTTCGCTATGTACTTTTGTCTGATGGATTTTCTCCATTTCCAGCTACAATAGAATAATAAGTAATAACTTTTTCATCATGAATGAATATCAGGATTTTCAGCCTGACGTCAGTTATATGTCTTTCTCATAATGAAAGAGGAAGACACAGTAGCCGGTCTTCCTCTTGTTGTGTGATTATCTATTTAATCTCGATCATACGTGAAGTTCTGGGTTTGGTTTCTTCTTTTTTAGGTACCAAAACTGTCAGTATTCCTTTGTCGTAGCTCGCCGTGACTCTATCTGCATCGGCGTCGTCGGGCAGGGTAAACGAACGTATAAAAGCCTGATAGCTGAATTCTCGTTTGGTGTAACGTTCACCATGCTTACCCTTTTCATCTTTGGTTTCACTTTCTTCCTGTTTTTCGGAAGAAACGGTCAGCACATCGTTGTTGACTTCAATTTTGAAGTCGTTTTTGTCAAAACCCGGAACCGCAACATCAATCAGAAACTCTTCTTTGTTTTCACGGATATTCACAGATGGCAATGTCGTGTTTGTTTTTGAGAAATTCCTGTTTGACCAGTCCAATAAATCGTTATCAAAAAAGCGGTCCAGGGGTGATTGTGTAAATCGAGCCAGTGACATAATTTGATCCTCCTTATTTACTTGTTAAACTTTTTAATTTAAACTCACTCGTTTTGCTATCTCAGGTTTTGCTTATTTGTATTATTAAAACAATTTATATTCTGTTCTGTTGATAGTGTCAATCTGTTTTTTCAATCAACACTATAAATACAGTCACTTTTTGGGAATGTTTTTACGCAGTTTTCTAATAATTGCTCGATTATGGTGTTCTTCAATAATAATTCTTAGATCAGGGTGCACATTTCTGACTGTCAGTTTACTTTCAGTCAGGAGATGATGATTTTTCTGTTCGTGTTCCTTATCGCTAAAAAACACTTTAATGTCAGCATCCTTCTGGTGTTCCACAATTGATACTTTCTTAGTTTTCATGATTTTTCCCATGTACTTTATGACCGGATTTTTTGGTTGTTTCCTTTTCGGTTATGGGGTCGTTATGCAGAGAAGTAATATGGTTTTCGGTCTTTTCAAGATATACCCCGATGCACCGATCCTTGAAGTTTACACACACCTGTGTCACCTTCAAAAATTCATTTTTAGCCTCCGAATAAAGGAACAAACCAATCTGTAAAGCTGAAAGTCCGTAGGTGTCGATAAACTGTTGAACCGTTTTACATTCTTCAGTCAATGTTGCCCTGGTAATTTTGTCGTGTACATAAATACCGAAGCCTTCTTTTGTAATATAACCCGTTATTCCGTTCATGAATTTATTTTTCAGTACAGAAAAAATTAAACTTAGTAATGATTACTTTGAACATCAGTATTCTTCAGGATTCAATAATTCCTTGGTAAAACACAGGAAGTCTTTATAATGTAATATCAGAACGCAATCGTATAAATTCAAGAATGAGCTCCAGACTTTTATTAATTCCAAGTTTTCCAGTGTTCAGAGTCAGGTCAAAATTTTTTGAATTGTTCCAGTCCATTCCTGTGAATGTACTGATATAAAGTGCACGTTCTTTGTCTGTCTGCTTTATCATATTGTTGGCTTCCTCTTCAGAAATGTTGTATAATCCCTGAAGACGGCGGTTTCTGAATTCGATATCGGCATGCAGACAAATATCTATCCTGTTTGGAAAATCGCGCAGTACATAAAATCCGCCTCGGCCTATAATGACAGCTGAGTGCTCGGCTGCTATTTTTCGGATGATTTGAGATTGTTCATTGAACAATTCCTGCGATGTAGGTACAAAAATCCGTCGTGTGGGGACATATACGTTGGGTACCGCTGTACCGTAAAAATTCCAGAGTGACTTCCACAAGGGTTCTACACGTTCCTCCTGCGAAGCTACGTCCACAATATTAGCCGAAAAATATTCTGCAGCTTTCGCTACAATTTCATAATCGGCATAATACATATTTAGCTTTTTTGCTATTTGCTGGCCAATATAAGCTCCCCCACTGCCAAATTCGCGGCTTATTGTGACAATTAACGGTGCATTCTGATTCATTTTTTTTCCTCCTTATAATGTTTATTAATCAAAATACTGTAATTTTGTGCGCACAACCTTAAACAGACCTTTTTTTGAAGTTTCTTACGCAAACCTGCAATTATAGTTCAGTTCGAAAATACAGTCAGGATGTATATAATTAAATATATACCTTCCTGATATTAAAACAGTAACAGAGAGTTAAACGTTCGTGCTGCAAGGTAAAAAAAACCTATATTTCCTTAACATATAAATGATTGTGTCAAACAATTTGTTTATTTGCACATAGGTTTAACCCCGCAATTAAGGTCCTGTTATATCAATTGTTTAACAGGTACTCTATCATGAGTATCCATTCTCCGAAAAAAAATCACCCCCGGCTTTTTGATTCCCGTTTCTTTCAAAATACACTTTTCAGTGAAATTTTTCTGAAAAAACATATTTGAAATACAACTTCGTTTTTCA
>DAONDU010000014.1:0-5458 GCA_035402725.1 Paludibacteraceae bacterium
TTTGAATTGTTTCCTGTCGGACTGAAATCCGTTATCGTGCAGCCAGGCAGCAAAATCGGCATCCGATCGCGCCATAATCCTGTATATTACTGCAGAGCATTCGTACTGGTAGTTGAAAGGAAGCGTATTCCCATGCCTTTGTTTGTTGATATGCAATCGTAGCCTGAACCTCATAAGCAACTAATATATGTTGATTTAAAAATATCTCCGTAAATCTAAAAATCGCCAATAAATCTTTCAACCGTAAAAATAGAGATTTTTATGAACTTGTTATGTTTTTTACATTAATATTTGTTTAATTTCTTTATTTGACTATGTTTGAATAGAAAAGAATAATATTAGCGTTCAAATTTCAACCATTCAAAAAAGTATTTGGTAAATGTGATTTTTCAGAAATCAGGCTGAGGAACTTTTCAAGCCTGCATTTTGCAAAGATAGAAGGGGTTTTTGACAGTTTATGACAAAAAAAAAACCAGATACATATATTGTTTTGAAAAAAATACAATCAGGATTTCAAGCTAACTTTTTTATATTTCTTAAAATACTTTTAAATATTTATATTATTTACTATGTTTGCAAGATATAAAATTCAGCTATCTTTGTTTTAAATTGAAAATTCGATTATTTATAAAAACCTGATAATTCAAAATATATGACGGCAAAAGATAAGTTTTTAAATCTGGAAAAAAACACAAAAACCAACCAGATCAAAAAAGAAATTATCAGTTATTTTCTGAATAACGGCAAAACAACTATTTCTGAACTTGCCAAAGAACTTGATTTAAGTGTTCCGACTGTCACCAAACTTATTAACGGCATGAGTGAAGACGGGCTTATATCTGACTACGGTAAAATCCCGACACCTGAAGGCAGACACCCCAATTATTACGGAATGAATCCCACTTCAGCATATTTTATGGGCATTGAAATGACCCACCAACATTTAAATATGGCTCTGATGGATTTTAACGGCGATGTGGTCAGGACAAAATTTGGCATACCATATATCTATGAAAATAAACTGGAATTGCTGGACGAGCTATGTACAAGAATTATGGAGTTTATTGACGAAGAAACCCCGGAAATCAGAGAGAATATCTTTAACATCAACCTGAATATAGCCGGCAGAGTGAATCCGGAATCAGGATACAGTTACAGCAGTTTTTACTTCAGTGAAGAGCCTATCAGCAGCATACTTTCGAGGAAACTCTATCGCAATGTTGGCATTGACAACGACACCCGTGCAATGGCTTACGGCGAATACATGAAAGGAATAGTAAAAGGACAAAAAAACGTACTTTTCATCAATTACAGTTGGGGCTTGGGTATTGGTATCATCATTGACGGAAAACCTTACTATGGAAAATCAGGATTTTCAGGTGAATTTGGTCATTTTCCGGCTTTCGATAATGAAATCATCTGCCATTGCGGAAAAAAAGGCTGCCTTGAAACTGAAGCATCAGGACGTGCAATATACAGGGAAGTGCTTGAAAGAATCAAAAACGGAGAAACCTCCATTCTTTCCGACCAGGTCAAAGACATCCAGAACCTGAAACTATCGGATATCATAAAAGCCACCAATCAGGAAGACACCCTGTGCATTGAAGTAGTGGAGGAAGTGAGCGAAAAATTAGGTAGATACATAGCAGGACTTATCAATATCTTCAACCCGGAACTTGTGATAATCGGTGGTCAGGTTGCCGAAACAGACGGCTTCGTATTGATGCCAATCCGTAGCGCAATCAGAAAATACTCACTAAATCTTGTAAACAAAGACTCTCAGATTGAACTTTCAAAATTACAAAACAAAGCAGGCGTCTATGGAGCCTGTTTATTAGGAAGAAACAGATTACTTGCAGAATAACTGCGTTTGAATTAAATACTCTCACTAACCTACCAGTTTTTATTGGATTAAGATTTTAAATTATTGTTGTCAGACAAAAAGTACAAATACAACTGTAATTTGCTGTAATCATAACGAATAAGAATATTAATCCCCGCCGGGACTTACTTTCCGGTAGTAACCAAATCGCACAAATATTTTGCAACGCTTTTGCAAAAACATCCACAGAATAGATGAATCTTTATAGTAGGAAGTGAAAAATAAGATTTCTTGCCACAGATGGAACATTCCGATCCATCGGAAGTGGCAAAATATTAAGGTTAATCGGACAATAGTGATCCACAAAATAAAAAACTTATAAATTTACGAAGCTGACGACTTAAATATCAACGGCTGAAATCCTGCAACTTACGCGGTCATTAGTCAGAATAAAAAAGCCACCAATAGTAGCTTTTAATTTTCATTGTTTGTGAAAATTGATTTATTGAGATTTTTATTAAAAGAAAAATATATCAATTCCTTGATTAAAATTGCTTATTTTTGTGAATTGTTCGCGACGAAGTTCCTTTTAACTTTAATCTCAGGAATATGATAAAATATACCCGTTTTCTGTTACCTGCGTTTTTACTGATAGCATTTCTTTGTCCTGCTAAAGTCAGTGCCACAGCCTACTATTTTTATATTCAGCTGAAAGATAAGAAAAATTCCCCCTACTCCCTTACCAACCCGTCGGCTTATTTGTCGAAGCGTGCCATTGACCGGCGTGCCTACTATTTTATTCCGGTTGACAGTACCGATTTGCCTGTCAGTCCGGCCTATCAGTCTCAAATAACCAATCTGGGAATACATATCCATTGCCGCTCCAAATGGCTCAATGGTCTGACAGTACTTGTACCAGACACCAGCGTTATTTCACAACTCAGATCGCTGTCATTCGTCAAATATGTGCAATACACCGGCATTACCGAAGAGAATAAAGCTGCGGGCATAGCCAGGAAAAGAAATAAGGCCATGAATTTTGATTATGGCGCTGCAACCACGCAAATTAATCAGTTGAATGGCAGCACCCTGCACGATCACGGTTTCCGGGGTGAAAATATCCATATCGCCGTGCTTGATGCGGGTTTCCTGAATGTGGACCAAAACCCGGCCTTCGACAGTCTTCGTATGGAAAACAGGTTGCTGGGAACAAAAGATTTTGTCAATCCGGCATCCGATATCTTTTCAGAAGATGCTCATGGGGCATATGTACTTTCGTCCATGACTGCCAACATTCCGGGGAAATACCTTGGAACAGCCCCGAAAGCATCCTATTTGCTGATACGTACCGAGGCTGCTGATGATGAATATCTCTGTGAACCTGATTTTTGGGTATCAGGCATTGAATATGCCGACAGCGCGGGAGTGGATCTTGCCACCACTTCGCTCGGGTACACACAGTTCGACGACAGCACGATGAATTACACCTATGCCGATATGAATGGAAAAACAGCGCGGGCAAGTATTGCTGCCACAATGGCTTTCAACAAAGGTATTATGTTGCTTAACAGCGCCGGCAATGACGGGAATAAATCCTGGCATTACATTGGGGTACCAGCTGATGCTGAAGGTGTCATTGCTGTAGGTTCGGTGTCAAAATCCGGATCACCCAGCAGCTTCTCATCGTTCGGTCCCAGCTACGACAATCGTATTAAACCCGAACTGTGCGCCATGGGTAGTTCATCCTCATTGGTTTACTTTGCCGACAGCCTGGTAGTTACCGGCAGCGGCACTTCGTTTGCCTGCCCCATATTAGCCGGAATGACTGCCTGTTATCTGCAGGCAGCCAAAGCAAAAATGCCCTCGCATACCCTGTCATTGCTCCGGAAACATTTGAACGAAAGCGGAAACCTCTACAGCGAACCAACTGCTCAGATGGGGTATGGTATTCCCGATTTTGCAAAAGCTTACAATGCGATAAACTATACTTCTGTTGATAATATCAGGAATGATTTGCGTGTAAAACTGCTTGTCAACTCAACCGAAAACAAACTGAAAATCAGAATTCCTGACTATACAAGCAGCCTGAGCAATGCACAGCTCGTTATTTATTCGCCGTCAGGACAGACTGTACTTCAGGCGAAACTCAACTCCTGGTCGGAGGATTTTGATATATCCGCATTAAATACTGGCATATATCTGCTTACCATTCAGGAAAATGGAATAAAATACAGGACAAAAATTGCGATAAGATGAATTCAGTCTCCCTCTCAGAATTAACCAGCCATATACAGGGAGTAATCCGTACCAATTTTGAAACGGCTCTGTGGGTTCGTGCTGAAATCAGCGAGCTGCGCGAAAACAACGGGCATTGCTACCTGGAACTGATTGAAAAGGATGCCGGTACCGATAATATTCTGGCAAAAACACGGGCAAATTGCTGGGCAAACGTTTACCGGATGCTGAAACCTTACTTCGAAAGCAGCACGGGAGAAAGCCTGAGAGCCGGACTGAATGTACTGGTAGCTGTTACTGTCGAATTTAGCGGATTATATGGTTTCAGCCTGAATATCCGTGATATTGACCCATCGTTTACCATTGGCGAACTGGCTGCGCGCCGATTGCAGATTATCCGTCAACTGGAAGCCGACGGAATAGCCGACATGAACAAACAGCTGCCTTTCCCTGTTCTGCCCCAACGACTGGCCATAATTTCATCGGCTACAGCTGCCGGTTACGGTGATTTCGGCGACCAGTTGAAAAAACATCCGTCCTCATTCGCCTTTTACCCGAAACTTTTCCCCGCAATTATGCAGGGCGAACAGGCTGAAAAGTCGATTGTGGCTGCTCTGGAAAGAGTTTATGAAAACCTTTCGATGTTTGATGTGGTGGTAATCATTCGCGGAGGTGGTGCTACTACCGATCTGGCTTGTTTCGATTCGTACAACCTGGCGCTCAACTGCGCACAATTTCCTATTCCGGTGATTGCCGGCATTGGTCATCAACGCGACATCAGCATTCTGGACATGGTGGCACACACCAGCGTAAAAACCCCGACTGCAGCTGCCGAATTTCTGATTGATAAAATGCAGGAGACAGAAAATGAACTTTACAATCTGGCTAATGATATTCATTTCTTTATCAGTCAGTTCCTGCGTGAAGAGGAGCAACTACTGGAACGAAAAAAACTGCAGATCCGTCAGGCTGCCTCAGCAGGTTTACTGAAACGAAAACATCTGAACGAACAACTGTTGTTGCGTCTGAAAACTGTCATCAAACAGTCCATCCTTCATCAAAAGAACAGGATTGAACTCATTCAAAACAGGATTGAGGTACATTCTCCGGCATATTTATTTGAGCGGGGATACAGTATCACTACGCTAAACGGGAAAAGGCTAACTTCGGTCAGTGATGTAAAACCCGGCGATCTTGTAAAAACGTGGCTTTCGGATGGAAAATTCGAGAGTGAAGTAAAAGAGAGTTGAGAATGATTAATGAGCCAATGTGTAAATTTGAAAATGTGCAAATTTGAAAATTCATAGCATGTGATTAGAAATTAATAGTTATTGGTTATTGAGTTATTAAGTTATTGGCTTAAATATCCTCTCCACCTTAAAGTCCCGGTTCTTTTTATCT
>DAONDU010000014.1:5558-25236 GCA_035402725.1 Paludibacteraceae bacterium
TGTCAGAGTTCGAGATCTACATCCTGAAGCTCTTTCCAGGGAAGACCCTGTTTGTTGAGTTGCTCCATGAACGGATCGGGATTGAATTGTTCAACATTGAATACACCGGGTTTACTCCATTCACCGGTCATAAACATCATGGCACCAATCATTGCCGGTACACCGGTAGTATAGCTGACAGCCTGCGTGCCGGTTTCTTTGTAGGCATCTTCGTGACTGCAATTATTGTAAATATAATAGGTTTTAACTTTTCCTTCTTTAAAACCCTTTATGCGGCATCCGATGGAAGTTTTCCCTTTGTAGTTTTCGCCCAGATCACCGGGATTGGGCAAAACAGCCTTGAGGAACTGTATCGGAACAATTTTTTGTCCATTGTATTCCACCTCGTCAATACGTGCCATACCGATATTCTGAATAACCCGCAAGTGAGTAAGATATTCCTGTCCGAATGTCATCCAGAAACGAGCACGTTTCATGGTCGGGAAATTTTTAACCAGTGACTCAAGTTCTTCGTGATAAATCACATACGATTCTTTTGCTCCGATTTCGGGATAATTGAGTGGTTTATGTATCTGATGAGGTTCGGTTTCGATCCATTTACCATTTTCAAAGTATTTTCCTTTCTGGGTTACCTCGCGGATATTTATTTCGGGATTAAAGTTGGTAGCAAATGCTTTGCCGTGATCACCGGCATTGCAATCGACAATATCCAGAAAATGAATTTCGTCGAAATGATGCTTGGCTGCATAAGCGGTAAATACACTGGTTACACCCGGGTCGAAGCCACATCCGAGTATGGCTGTCAGACCTGCCTTTTTAAATTTATCCTGATAAGCCCATTGCCAGGAATATTCAAATTTTGCTTCGTCTTTCGGCTCGTAATTGGCTGTATCGAGATAATTCACTCCGCTTTCCAGACATGCATCCATAATTGTGAGGTCCTGATAAGGGAGCGCTACGTTGATGACCAGTTTCGGCTGGAATTCGTTGAAGAGTTTTACCAGTTCCGGAACACTATCTGCATCGACCTGAGCTGTTTTGACATTTACATTGTACCGTTTTTTAACGTCGGCAGCAATTACATCACATTTTGATTTGGTGCGGCTTGCCAGCATGATTTCTGTAAACACATCAGCATTTTGAGCCACTTTATGAACTACTACAGTTCCTACGCCACCAGCGCCAATAATCAATACTTTTCCCATTTTAGTCAGTAATAAATTTATAGATAAAATTTCACTCTTAATGTTGGTCAAAAAAATGTTCTGTTATAATAAATTTTGAGATACAAATGTACGTCAATATCTCAAACGTTGCAAATTAATTTGTTTCAGTTTTATTAAAAAAATTAATTGACTTTACAAACTTATCTTAATCAGGACATTCGGTTTTTATAATCCTCATAACCGAATTTTCTGATGATTTTGAAGGTATCATCAGCTGTCCATATGCCGATAGAAGGGTGTGTTACTCCGTTGAACATCGTTGTTTTCACCATGGTATAATGTATCATGTCGTCAAATACGACGCGGTCGCCGGGCTTCAATTCATTATCAAACGACCAGGACCCGTAGAAATCGCCCGACAGGCAACTGTTGCCTCCCATGCGGTACGTCGGTTTTCCTGGTTCCGCATCGCAGGCGCCAAGAATGACGGGTTTATAGGGCATTTCAAGGCAATCGGGCATATGGCAGGCAAACGACACATCGAGCATGGCAGTTTTAATTCCTCCGTTTTCCACTACATCGAGTACCGTTGAAACCAGAACACCTGTTCTCCAGGCAAAAGCACTTCCGGGTTCAAGTATAATGTGCAGGTGCGGGTATTTCTTTTTGAAATTGCGGAGAGTAGCTATCAGATGTTCCACATCATAACCTTCACGGGTCATCAGATGTCCCCCGCCCATATTCAACCATTTTATTTGCGGGAAATATTTTCCGAATTTCTCTTCCACAAAGTTCAGTGTTTTCTCCAGATCGTAAGAAGTGGATTCGCACAGCGTGTGAAAATGTAGTCCTTCTATCCCCCGGGGTAATTTATCACCAAGAAGTGAAGTCACCACACCCAGACGCGAACCGGGAGCACAGGGATTGTACAAATCGGTTTCCACATCCGAAAATTCAGGATTGATGCGAAGACCGCAGGATATATTTTTTTGTGTGGTCTGCGGATAATATTTATCAAATTGTGTCAATGAGTTAAACGTGATGTGACTGCTGTAACTCATTATTTCGGGAAACTCAGTTTCGGAATAAGCCGGTGCATAAGTATGCGCCGGACTTCCCATTTCTTCGAAAGCCAGACGGGCTTCGGCCAGCGAACTTGCCGTTGAGCAGGGAATATATTCCCGCACAATGGGGAAAACCGACCACATGGCAAATGCTTTAAAGGCAAGAATAATCTCAACTCCGGCACGTTCTTTTACCGATCTTATCAGCGCCAGATTTTTCCGGAAGGCTTTCTCGTCAAGCACATAACAAGGTGAAGGTATTTCGGTATAATTCATATTTTCAGAAAACTGATTTTGATTTACTAAATTACTATTTTCCGGACAGGATTTTTGTGTACACTTCCTGGTTGCCGAGAATATCGACTGCGAGTCTGATTTCGTGGTCATCGCGGAGTGTGTATTCAATCTGTCCTTTTTGGAAATAATATCTTTTCAGAATTTCAGTGCTCAGCATATCTTCAATGTCCTTACGGTTTTTTTCCATGTTTTTCCTGACATCAGGAACCAGTTTGGCTTTGAGTGCTTCGAATTCTACCTTTGCCTCCTCGTCCAGTCCTTCATAGCCTGCAACTTCAAACAGTTGGTTGTAATACCTGCCTGTCTGAGTGGTATAGGTGAATTTCTTCTCATTGATAACATAGTTCATAAAATCACTGTATTCCTGATCGGTAAGGCGGAATGTAGCTGCCGGTGCTATTTTTTCGTGCTTTAGCACATACTCAGTAGCATAATCGAAATACATATTTTGCATCAGCAGGTAATACGAGATGTTCAGTTTACGTGAATCAATAGTAACCGTATCGGGCAGAATACCTCCCCCATCGCGGACAATTCGTCCGTTTTTTGTTTTGAATGTTGAAACCAGACTGTCTGGAATTCGTCCTACACTTCCATCCTCGTTGCGGTGGCTGTAATCAAGTGCCTGCACACAGCGTCCACTGGGTATGTAGTATTTTGCTGTAGTAATTTTGATATGCCCGTCGTAGCCTACCGGTCTGATACTCTGAACAAGTCCTTTTCCGTAGGTCCGTTCACCGATAATCACAGCACGGTCAAGATCCTGCATGGCTCCTGCCAGAATTTCGGAAGCGGAAGCTGAGGAACGGTTTACAATGATAGCCAGTTTCAGGTCAGGGAAAACAGGCTCGGAGGGTGTGCGATACGTTTTGTCCATCTGGCTCGATTTTCCTTTTGTAACAACAACTTCTGTCCCCTTTGGAACAAAGTAACCAACAATTTTCACCGCTTCATCTACCAAACCACCGCCATTGTCGCGCAAATCTATAACGACAGAGGTTATCTGATGTTTTTTTACCATTTCAGTAATAACCGATTTAATCTCTTGAGCAGCTTTGTCGGTAAAATCATCGAGCAGCAAATATCCTGTTTTTCCCATAATACTGGTGTAGCTGACGGGATTAAACTGAATGTTCTGACGCATAAACTGCTTTACGATTGGTTTTTTCTCACCCGGACGTGCAATTTTAATTGTAATCTGCGTCCCGTTTTTACCTTTCAACAGTTCACTGACATCCGAACTGGTTTTATTTTTGGTATTCACACCATCCACTTCCAGTATTTCGTCACCTGCGCGTAGGTCGTTCAGCTGCGCTGGTTTTCCCTCGTATGGCTCTGAAATCACAACTTTTCCGTCTTTCTGCATGATCATAGCCCCTATTCCGGCATATTCTCCGGTAGTCATCATTTTCAGATCGTCATTCATCTCTTCGGGCATATAAACGGTGTACGGATCAAGTTTCATCAGCATGTTGTTAATGCCGGTCTTAACCAGTTCATCGTATTTCAGGGTATCCACGTAGTTGGCATCCAGTTCGCGCAATATCGTATTGAATACACTCAGATTTTTAGTGATTTCAAATTTCCGGTATTCGGAATTCTGATTACTTTGAGCGTGTGCTGCAACAAATAAACTTACTGAAATGATGGTGATCAATAACTTTTTCATATCGGAAATATAAGGGAAGTGATTATTATTAAAGTTTAACGTGAGGGGGCAAAAATGCGGTTATATCTTTTCCGTAAGCAATCAGATCCCTGACCACCGTGGATGAAATAAATGAGTATTCTTTATCGGTAAATAAAACGACCGTTTCAATTCCGCTCAACATACGGTTGGAATTGGCAATGGTATGTTCGTAGTCAAAGTCTGCCACAGAACGCACTCCACGCAGGATATAATCAGCCTCTGCTGACACGGCAAAGTCAACCGTCAGACTGTCGTAGGTCATTACCTGCACACGCGGTTCGCTGCTGAATGCCTGCTGAATGATATCTATTCTTTTTTCGGTATCAAATAGTGTTTTTTTGGACTGGTTTACGCCAATGCCTATGACAATCTCATCAAACAACTTCAAACCTCTCGTTACCAGGTTATAATGACCAATGGTAAAAGGATCGAATGTACCGGGGAATATTGCTCGCTTCATTTTCTTATCTTAATATCTTTTTTTATAACAGGGTGTCGTACTGTAACAACCTGACAAATAGTAAAAAAAATACCTGAAATATTCTAAGATATAAATTAACAAGTGGCAAAGATAGATATTTTTTATTTCTTAAAGTTTTAATAAATGTTGTTTCTGCATCCCGAGGAGACTTAACTCCCGGTCACTGTATTTCCGTAAACATTTTTATATATTTGTAGGACATAACGAGTAAACAATTAATCAGCATTTATAAAACACATTATGAAAATATTCAGATTTTCGATAATTCTTTGCCTGATACTTACAGCCAGTCAGTCCGGTGATGCATGCACCACTTTTCTGATTTCGGGAAAATCCACTCCCGACGGGAAACCGATCTTATATAAAAACCGGGACACCGACAAACTGCAAAACGCACTGGTATCATTTTCCGATGGGAAATACAAGTATGTTGGTCTGGTGGATTGTTCCGAAACCAGTAAGAACATGGTTTGGGGAGGATATAATGAAACCGGATTTGCCATCATCAACTCGGCAGCTTATAACAACAATATCGGAGACAGCACGAAACTCATCGACCGGGAAGGTGTGGTGATGAAACTGGCGCTGCAAAACTGCCGGACACTGGAGGATTTTGAGCAACTCCTCCTTTCACTTCCAAAACCCCTTGGAGTGGATGCTAACTTTGGTGTTATCGATGCAGCCGGAGGTGCTGCTTACTACGAAACCGGAAATTTTCGATTTATAAAATATGACGCCAACGATCCGGCTGTAGCACCTGACGGCGTACTTATCCGTACCAACTATTCGCACAGTGCCGACCCGGCTAAAGGTTACGGCTTTTGCAGATACAATACAGCAAAAATTGCCCTGAACAAAGCCTTTGCTGAGAAAGATCTGAGTCCGCAACATTTATTTAACGCAGTTTCCCGCAATCTCACTCACTCGCTCACCGGGACCGATTTAACAACCGATTTACCTTCAAATAAAGATATTCCTTCATATAAATTTTTTACCGATTATATTCCCCGATTCAGCACTGCGTCGGTGGTGATGATAATCGGTGCGCAGGATCAGACACATGCCGGTGAAACGATGATGTGGACGATACTGGGTTTTCCTTTGACTTCTGTAGCAGTTCCTGTGTGGATTTCGGCAGATAACCGCCTGCCAGCATCGGTGAAGATGGGTGAAAATCAACAGTCGCCGCTTTGCAATTTTGCCCTGAAACTGAAAGAAAATTGTTTTCCGCTGCATTACGGTAACGGGAAAAACTACATCAACCTGGCCGTTGTGGTTAACAAGCAAAACACCGGTTATCTGCAACAACTCCAGCCTGTTGAGAATGAAATATTTTCAAAAGCAGAGAAACTTAGATCCGAATTTGAGAAAGGAAAGAAATCCGACAAGATGATTACAGAATTCTACGACTGGCTGGACAAATACCTTCAGAAAAATTACAAGGAGTTGTTCAACCTGAGTCTGTTTGAGGAGTAAAAAAAGTAACGAAACTCAGTATAAGTAAATGCAGCATTTTTTTGTTCATTATTTTATAAAGAAATCCCGGTGGCTCGTTGAACTCAAATCCCGTATTTTGTCCGTTTAAATTTATTGGACTACTTTTGCAGTAGAAACACAAAAAATGTATGCAGGAGCATTTAAAGGATAAAATTTTCAAACTGATAGGCGAAACTGCCGACGAGATGCAGCTTGAATGTTACGTCATCGGCGGATTTGTACGGGATATTTTTCTCCACCGGCCGTCGAAGGACATTGACGTTGTGGTCGTTGGCAATGGTATCGAACTAGCTGAACGGCTAGCAAAAAAACTGGGAAAGAAAGCCAAATTCGCGGTATTCAAGACTTACGGAACAGCACAGGTAAAAACTCCCGAATGGGAAGTGGAGTTTGTAGGCGCCCGCAAAGAATCCTATTCACATGACTCCAGAAATCCTGTAGTAGAGACAGGCACCCTTGAGGACGACCAGAACCGCCGCGACTTCACCATCAATGCACTGGCTCTCTGCCTCAACAAAGATCGTTTCGGTGAGCTGGTCGATCCCTTCAACGGCCTGCAGGACCTGCAGAATTTTGTCATTCGAACGCCATTAAACCCCGACATCACTTTTTCGGACGATCCGTTGCGCATGATGCGTGGCATCCGGTTTTCAGCACAACTTCGTTTCTTCCTCGAGACAAACACTTTTGATGCCATTGTCCGAAACCGAAACCGAATTAGCATCATCACCAAAGAGCGTATTGCCGACGAGCTGAATAAAATAATGCTCTCACCCAAACCATCGGTGGGTTTTGTCCTGCTCGAAAAAACAGGACTCCTCGAACTCATCTTCCCGGAACTGCTTGCACTGAAAGGAGCCGAGACAAAAGACGGAATCGGACATAAGGACAATTTCTACCATACACTGGCTGTCCTCGACGAACTTGCCACCCACACCGACAACCTTTGGTTGCGCTGGGCTGCCCTGCTGCATGATATCGGGAAACCACGTACCAAGAAATTCGACAGAAAACTCGGATGGACATTCTACAATCACAACTTTATCGGTGAAAAAATGATACCGGAAATCTTCCGGAAAATGAAACTGCCAACCAACGAAAAAATGAAATACGTCCAGAAAATGGTTTCGCTTCATATGCGTCCCATTGTTCTGAGCGAAGATGAAGTGACCGATTCGGCAGTAAGGAGGCTTCTGTTTGATGCCGGTGATGACATCGAAGATCTAATGATGCTCTGCGAAGCTGATATTACCTCCAAAAATCAGGAGAAAGTAAAACGCTACCGACAGAATTTTATGCTGGTACGTCAGAAGCTGAAAGATATCGAAGAAAAAGACCGTATCCGTAATTTTCAGCCCCCGGTAAGCGGACAGGAAATCATGGACGTATTCGGGTTGCCTGCATGTGCAACCGTCGGAGATATTAAAATAAAAATTAAAGATGCCATACTGGATGGTATTATTCCGAACGAGTACAATGCTGCTTACGAATACATGCTCAATATCGGTAAAGAACTGAACCTGATCGAAAAAAAACCTTAGCAACGGGTAAATTTGCTATAATCAAAAGCCAACTGATTGTCACATGGGGGAAAAACGAATAATTGTTCTGATTCTTGCCGTTGCAGTCTATTTTATCTCTGCACCGGCTGCACCGAAACAGGTTTACATTACTGTGGACAATTCGGGCAGCATGACCGGTGACAAATACATGGTTTCGGCATACACGGCTCAACTTATTACGCTGCTCAATGCCGGTAACGATGTCACGGTAATAATGAATGGCGTTGCCCGAAAAATCCCCGATACTCCCGAAGACATCAAATCACTGCGTATAGCCCAGCCAAACATCAAACGGGAATGGGGAAGCTCATTATTCGGAAGTCAAATAGGTGACATCGCTTCCTTCAACGAACTTTTCAAGAAAAATCCGGGCAGGGATCAGTGGCTGTTTGTAATCGGTGACGGCAACTGGAATACAAACCGTTTTCCGACTGTTACAGCAAATTTCCTGAATTTGGTTATGGAAAATCATCTCAGGATTTTCTTCGTTCCCTATGGCAGCAACGAATATTACCCCGGCGATTTCACCAGTGTCATCAGAAAGGTTAGAAATGCCCGTGTCCTGAATGGAGCCACTTCGTTCAGTAATGTGTTTAACAATTGCGTTGTATTGATTTATTACCTCACCTCAACAGAATGTAAATTACCGGCAACGAACCTTGTCGATGAACAAACAGTAGAAGTCAATTCTGTGGTTCCGGCTAAAAAGTACCTGATTTTCTATCAGGATAACCGGGATGAAAATGAACTGCCCGAAATTACTGCAACCATCCTGGATACTGTAACCATGAAAGCTGAATTGCTTGGCAAACCTTCGACCTTCGGTATGCAGATCAAAAATTATCCTAATCTGCTAAGTTCTGCCTTGTGGAAGGTGGAGAATAAAAGTCGTATTCAATCCGGGAAACCTTTGATATTGAAGTTTGACCGGAAAATTGAACAAAACAAACTGAAGGTTTTTGTCTTTCCCGATAAATCTTTCAATATGAAGTCAGACAGCATTATACAGATCAGTTCCAAATCCGACAAAACAGAAAAAAGCGGGACTTCATCAGGTAATATAATCGTTGTGAATAAAAATGAACTTACCAAAGCGCTTGAGAAAACCGCTTATAACACTAAATCAGTTGAAAGCAGCAAAGGAAACATGTACGCAAATGACAGATTCAGATCAAAGATTCAACCCCTGAAACCAAAATCACTTGTAATTCCGTCTCCGCCTCTTACGCCCGTTACTTTCAGAAAAATTGCTGAAGACGAACCAAGAATCGGATACTTACTCCAAATCAGACGTAACAGTTCATTCGACCCTGAAAAACATGAAATAGCGTTTGACCCCGGCTTAAAACTTTACTTTAAAGACATTTCCACCTGGTCAGATTCCGAAAAAACAGTATTCCTGCTGGAACCACGCAACCAGCTGATATCTTTATTAATGCCGGATACACTCGAACTTAATCTGAAAATTAATTCAAAAGTCAGCGAAAACACTTGCTTCGCGGATAATGACAGAATTATTATCAGAACCGCGACAGCAAAAGGTAAAGTTCCTGTTACTGAATTGATAATCAGATTATTTTCAGGAATATTGTTTATAATTTACCTGATACTGTTGAGCTGTAAAGCCCGATTTAAGAAAGGAGCCATTATTTCTTATCGGTCGGTGGATGAATCAGACCTGAGCATCAATATCACCTTACGGAAAAAAGGAATAACGAACTGGCTCAACCGCTGGTTGAATCCTTTTATACCGGAAAATTCTGAAATTGTTTTCGCGAAGATGGATGCGAAAATTCTTTTTACTGCCTGCAGAAAAAAAACAGCAGTCAGGATTCACAAATCTTTTCTGGACAACAGACACTTATATTTAGATCACCATGCGCGGAAAGTCAAAAATTACGCCTATTTCACAGAAGACAACAAACTGATAATCAAAACAAATAATTCCTACACCGGAAAACCGGCCGTCATCACTTACAATCGGATGAAAAATGTTCGTGACGATGTACCAGTTTTCAGGTTTTTATTATTCCTTTCCGGAATTATCCTGATGGCGGTTTTGGTTTTAATCTAAGCTGTGACAGTCGCAGCTTTGGCAGAAATCTTTAAAATAAAAAAGCGCTAAAACTCATATTTCAAAGTTTTAGCGCTAAATCCTGGCGGTATGGACGGGACTCGAACCCGCGACCCCCTGCGTGACAGGCAGGTATTCTAACCAGCTGAACTACCACACCAGGCTTTTTTGTTATTTGAGTAAGCTTGTTTACCTCGTTAGGTAGTTGTTTTCTCAAATGCTGTGCAAAGATACGGCAAATTTTGATATCTGCAATAGGTACAACAAAAAAAATCGAAAAATATTTTGATTTTTTCCTTTTAAAGCAACTCTGAAGCTATTTTGAAGCCATTTGCCATGTTGTGTGTGCATTTTTTTTGTTATTATCAAACAGTTTTTAAATAATTAATTCTACCTTTGGAATTTTGAAAAAGTACAGAACCTGTTAAAATAGAATGACATGGAAATAACTAGAATATTTGATATCCTGGACCGATATTTGGAAAAGTTTCCCAATCAGGATGCAGCATTAGCATGCAAACGGGATGGACAATGGCAAAAATTCAGCATTCAGAAATACACTGAACTTACCAATCTGATGAGTTTCGGAATGCTTGAAATGGGCATTAAAAAAGGAGATAAAGTCGGGATTGTAAGTGGCAACAGGCCAGAATGGAATATGCTTGATTTTGCTGTGATGCAGGTAGGCGCTATTTCCGTTCCTATCTACCCAACCATCAGTCAGGAAGATTATCGGCACATACTGAACCATGCAGAGGTAAAAATGATTTTTATCGAAGGCAAAGACCTGCGAAGCCGGCTTGAACCAATCTTGGAAACACTCTCATCTTTGAAGGAAATTTTCACCTTCAACGAAGAAAATAATCAATACAAAAAACTGGATGAGCTTATAGAACTTGGACGTCAGCATCCGCACAACGACGAACTTACCAAAATCAAAGCAAGTATAGAATCCAATGAACTAGCAACAATCATTTATACATCAGGAACAACTGGAGTGCAAAAAGGCGTAATGCTTTCGCACAGCAATCTGGTTAACCAACTCCTGAACCTGAAAGACACACCCATGAAGTGGAGCAACAGAGCATTAAGCTTCCTGCCACTATGCCACGCTTATGAGCGAATACTTGTATATTTATATCAGTATCTCGGCATGTCGGTCTATTATGCTGAAAGCCTGGCTACTATTGCTGAAAACATCAAGGAAATAAATCCAACCATGATGACCTGTGTACCCCGACTTCTTGAAAAAATTTATGACAAACTTCACTCGGCTGGTCGCGATCTGTCTTTTCCGAAGAAAAACATCTATTACTGGGCATTTGATCTGGCCACCAAATATCAACTGGAAGGAATGAGTAAAGCGATGCTGTATAAGCTGAAGGTTGCCGATAAACTGATATACTCCAAGTGGCGCGAAGCAATCGGAGGAAATTTTGACATCGTAGTGTCGGGAGGTTCTGCCATCCAGCCTCATATGGCTTCGTTTTTTTCAGCTATCGGAATGCCGGTGTTCGAAGGTTACGGCATGAGCGAAGGGTCTCCCGTGATTGCAGTCAGTCAGCGTGGTGTGAATGGACGTAAGTTCGGAACCGTAGGACCACCGCTGCCCGGAGTGGAAATCCGGATAATCGACAGGGACGAAATCGTGTTCCGGGGTCACAATGTGATGATGGGGTATTACAAAGATCCCGAAATGACCGCTCAGGTGATTGATAAGGATGGCTGGATGCATACAGGCGATACCGGCAAATTTACGCCCGAAGGTCAGTTGGTCATCACCGGTCGGTTGAAGAGTATTTTCAAAACTTCTTTTGGTAAATACGTCAATCCGCAAACGGTCGAATCCAAATTTATCGAATCCGGTTTTATCGAGAATCTGATTGTACTCGGCGAAAACAAAAAGTTTGCAGCAGCACTTATTGTACCGGATTTTACTTATCTGAAGGTCTGGTGTAAAGAGCACAAAATACCTTACACCACGAATGAGGAAATGATAAAACATCCCGATGTGATAAAACGCTTTCAAAAAGAGATAAAACACTATAATCATTTCTTTGGTGATTACGAACAAATAAAACGCTATCAGTTTGTTTCCGAAGAATGGTCGCAGGCAAGCGGCTTCCTGTCCCCCACTCTCAAAATTAAGAGAAATGTAATCGAAAACTTCTACGCCGATAAAATTGCCAAATTATTTGATTAATGTAATCATTTCAGGAAGTCACTTTAAAGAACTTACACAGCTTTTCGCGCAGACCGGAGAGCTGTGTTTTTTTGATAAATTCACAGTATTACGGTAGTATAAATTGAATTAATATTGTTTAACCCCCAAAATAATTTACATTTTTTACCCGTTAAACATTGTTAGTTATAAAAATTAATTTGCGTATATCCGATTTTTTTTATATATCTTTGCAAGTGAATAAAATATAAACACTCAGCAAGGATGGTTAAGCAGAAAAAAAATTCAAAAATTTTATTTATATCTCAGGAAATATTTCCGTATTTACCCGAATCGGAAATAGCAAATCAGGGTCGTTATTTGCCACAGGCAGCGCAGGAAAGAGGTAAAGAAACGCGCACTTTCATGCCAAAATTCGGACTTGTGAACGAACGACGCAACCAGCTGCATGAAGTCATCCGGCTTTCGGGTATGAATTTAATTATTGACGACACCGATCATCCGCTGATCATTAAAGTTGCTTCCATACAGTCGGCCCGAATGCAGGTTTATTTTATTGATAATGATGATTATTTTCAACGGAAAAATACGATAAAGGATGATGATGGAGTGGAATATGACGATAATTACGAACGTACCATTTTTTTTGTTCGAGGTGTTATGGAAACAGTGAAAAAGCTGCGCTGGACACCCGATGTTATTCACTGTCAGGGCTGGATGTCGGCATTAGCGCCTTTGTACATCAAAAAGGCGTATAACGAGGATCCTTTTTTCAAACATTCGAAAGTTGTTTATTCCATATTCAATGATGATTTTATTAAACCATTTCATGCTCAGTTCGCTGATAATCTTTTGCTGGAAGGAATTCACAAAAAAGACCTGGCAAGTATCAGCGGCGAGGAAATTGACTACGTAGCCCTGACAAAACTGGCTATTGATTACTCGGACGGGGTAATACAGTCGAGTAAATCGATCAATCAGAATCTGACTGAGTATGTGGCTGAGAAAAAAATAAAATTTTTACCCTATGTGGATAACGAAGATTACGCAGATGATTATCTGAATTTTTACGATAGCTTATAATATCTTTCAAAAAAAATATTTACTACTAATTCCTTACTCAATGAAGTTTAAATTTGTGTTTTCGCTTTTAATACTGGCATCAGTTTTTTTTGCTTCGTGCGATGACTCGGCATTAAATCTGGGCGAGAATATCCAACCGACCTCCGATAAAATTTCAATAAAGGCTGATACTTTTCACCTGACTACTGAAACCTATATGGTGGACTATATCTATTCCACTCCCGATTCTTTTCTGCTGGGAACTTATATTGACAATGTGTTGGGCACAACCAGAGCCGATATCCTGACCCAGTTTTACTATCCGACCGATTATAAATTCCTCGATAAATCGGTAGCAGTAGCAACACCCGATTCTGTAAAACTTTACATGACTTTTGATTCTTATTTTGGTTTGAGAACCTCACCGATGGAAATAAGTGTTTATGAATTACAGGATTCGCTGAGAATGAAAGAAAACTACCGTTCTGATATCAATCCGGCAAATTTTGTGAATTTCGGGAAGCGCCTGAACGCTGAAAATGAAGGCATTTTTACTGTCTATGACGTTAAGGATGACGCAGATAATACCAGTGTATCCGTCAAACTGAATAATGATTTTTTAAATCGCTTTTTCACCTCCGATCCGGCTGTGTTTGCCAGTGACCGCAACTTCCTCAATTTCTTTAAAGGACTTTACATCACTACCGATTTTGGAAGCACCACACTGCTCAATGTCAGCGGAGTGTACCTGATGCTTTATTATCACAATACGTATTCAAAAGACGGAAGTACCAGCAAAGTAACCCTGACATTCCCGGCAAGTAATCTGGAGGTAAAACGTGTAAATCGCATTACACATCCATCACGTTCGGCTAATTTCACACAGAATGACGGAATAAATTATATCTCATCACCCGCAAACTGCTACACCCGCGTGAAAATTCCGATAGAAAAGATGCGCAGCAGACTCACCTTACCCGCTAATAAACACCGTATAATTAACAGCGCTATCCTGCAGGTGAATGTGGTTGACAAAGACACTATCGGAACCCGCTTGCCCTATGTTAAGAATATGTTGCTGGTAAAAGAAGATGAGTTGGATGATTTTTTCAAAAACAATAAACTACCTACATCAGGCAGTTCTTATCTGGTTAGTCTCGACAGCACGAGCCTTACATCGACTACTTACGAATATCATTATACTTTCAACGGATTAAGTACCCTTATTGATGCAGAACTGAAGAATCCAGCAGAAAGTCATAAGGACGGATATGTAAATATGGTACTCGTACCAGTTGATGTCAACAAAACCACCACTTCCTCCTACTATTCATCAAGCACAACGATTAATTCAGTTCGACAGAACACCCAATTACAAGCTGTCGGTGTTTATAGTGGTAAAAACAAGAAAATACCCATGAAAATGGAAGTCGTTTACAGCGGCTTCTGATCGGCCCCAGGCACGATAGAAAAAATAATATAAAAAAAGCAGCAAGACGAAATGGTTTTGCTGCTTTTATGTTTTGTGATGAACTGAATATTATTTCTGTCTGATAAATACATTAATTGGTGTACCATGAAAGTCCCAGTTCGCTCGTATCTTATTTTCGAGAAAGCGGCGGTAAGGCTCTTTGACGTACTGTGGCAGATTGGCAAAGAAAACAAACGTAGGGATGTAAGTTCCGGGTAATTGGGTTACGTATTTAATTTTGATGTATTTTCCCTTAAGCGCAGGTGGAGGATAATTTTCTATCAGAGGTAAAAGCAACTCGTTAAGTTTAGCTGTAGGCACTTTTCGTTGTTTGTTCTCAAAAACCCGCACAGCAGTATCCAGCACTTTCAGTATGCGTTGCTTTGTAAGTACGGAAGTAAAAATGATTGGAAAATCAACAAAAGGAGCAATCCGTTCACGAATGGATTTTTCTATTTTCTTGATATCATTTGCTTCCTTGTTATCGATAAGGTCCCATTTATTGACACAAACCACCAGTCCTTTCTTATTTTTCTGGATAAGTGAGAAAATGTTGAGATCCTGACTTTCGAGTCCGCGGGTAGCATCGAGCATAAGGATACATACATCTGAATTTTCGATGGCCCGTATTGACCGAACGACAGAGTAGTACTCCAGGTCTTCGTTTACCTTGGCTTTTTTACGGATACCGGCAGTATCTACCAGATAAAAATCATGGCCAAACTTATTGAATCGCGAATATATACTGTCACGGGTAGTTCCGGCGATATCTGTTACGATAGTCCGGTCTTCCCCGATAAATGCATTAATCATTGACGATTTGCCCACGTTAGGTCTTCCCACCACAGCAAAGCGTGGCAATTCCAGTTCAATTTCTTCACTGACATCGGGTTTGAAATGCTTCATCAGCTCATCCAGCAGCTCACCGGTACCCAGACCGTTTATGGCCGACAGAATGAAAGGATCACCCAGACCAAGTTTATAAAACTCAGCGGCCTGATATTGCATTTCGAAAGTATCTGTTTTGTTTGAGACAAGGATAACCGGTTTGTCGGCTCTGCGTAAAATCTGTGCTACATGAATGTCCAGATCGGTAACTCCGTTTTGCACATCTACCAGAAACAGGATCACATCCGATTCTTCGATGGCAAGCAGTACATGTCGTTTAATTTCTTCTTCAAAAACATCTGTGGAGTTGACAACCCAGCCTCCGGTGTCGATCACTGAAAATTCTCGCCCGCACCATTCGCTTTTTCCATACTGACGGTCGCGTGTTGTTCCTGCTTCTTCGTTAACGATGGCTCTGCGGCTATTGGTAAGCCTGTTGAAAAGTGTGGACTTGCCCACGTTGGGGCGTCCTACAATTGCTACAATATTTCCCATTGTTTTTTTGTTTAGTCCGGTCACTGTTGTTTCCGAACGGTTTAACTTACATTTTATTTGTTTCTGCCCGTTTCGTCGCGAAACAGTACAGTGGGTACAAATATTCCGAATGCAAAGGTACAATAATTTTCCGGATAAATCCGAAATGAATATATATTGCTCGTTATGTGCAAATTAGCAATCATTTTTAATAACAGATAGCACATCAATAAAAAAGGGATGTATATCACATCCCTCTTTTAAATTGTTATTAAGTTTCTTATTTCAGCATTTTATCGACGGCGTTTATATTGTCAATCGGTACCAGGGTAAAACCATAAGAAATATTTGTTTCTTTCGGAATAATGCGGTATGGCAACATAGGCCATTCGCCCCAGCTGTTGTTGCCACCAACGCCCATCATGCGGTAATCGATAAACAAATCCACTTTGTCTGATGGTTTGTATTCATTTATATGCTTGATTTTAGGCGCAGTGCCCACTGCTGCATCGTTGTTCCAGTCTTCAGCATTGGCTATTGTTTCGAGCAGGTAGTTGGATACGTTGAACTGGAATTTGTCATCGGCAAAAAATGCCATTCCCTTGCCAGATCCAAGTGTAACTGCCAGCCAGGCTGCATCTGTATGATGCGCATTCTCCTGTGTCATTACATATTTATCCACCATGTCGATAATGGATGATTTGTAACGGTCAACGAACGTGGAAGTTTTCCTGTCTTCATAGTTTGCCCAGGGACCTCTGCCGTAATATTCAGCGTTTACAAATTCACCCGGAAGTTGCATACGCATCCCGATGCGTGGAATAAGCGGAAAATCGCATTTGGTTGCATCTACAGCGTTTTCCACATGGATAGAGCCGTTTTTATAAATCGTGTAAATTACCTTCCAGCTTGTATTGGTTTGAGGGAAACGATAATCACAGCTAACAATCGTGTTTTCACCGGTTTTTACATTCAGATTTTCCGCTTTTAATTCTGTATAGCTTGCTTTTTTCCAGTTATTTAATTTTTTTGGCAGTCCTGCTCCGTATTCATTATCTGTGGATGCTCTCCAAAAGAAAGGTTTCAGACCGAAATGATCGCTAATATATTCAGTTCCTTTGTATTTATACGAAGTCATCACACCTGATTCTTTATCAAAAATCACCGAAAAATCTGTTCCGTTGAAAATAAGATTTGCTGTGTTTTGAGTAACCGTAGCCGGTGATTTAGCGTTTAACACCATTTTCGGGTAATCATTGACGATAAACTGGTCACGTGCAACGACCCATCCTGCAGGAATATACCTGGTATCTGTTTTCTGTCTGGCTTCAAAATTAATGGTAACCTGATTTTTTACTTTAAAATATTTTGAAATATCAGGAATGACAACGGTTTTAGTATCGTGTGGTTTTACATTGAGAGCTATCTGGCCTGTTTTCAGAACCTTGCCATTTGATTTTATGGTGTAATGAAAACTGTACTGGCTTAAATCTATGAAAAAGTTTTCATTATAAACATCGACAGTACCTTTCTGTGCATCAAATTTCTTAAACCAGATATTCTGATAAACTTTTCGCATTTCTTCGGTGTGTGGTTTGGTCGTGCGGTCCGGCAGAATCAATCCGTTGCAGCAGAAGTCGCCCGATGAGGGTGTCCCTTTCGGTCCGAAATCCCCTCCAAAAGCCCAAAACTTATTTCCTTCCGCGTCTTTTTGGGCTATCCCCTGATCCACCCAGTCCCAGATACATCCTCCCTGCAGCAGCGGATTTGATCGAATAATATTCCAGTAATCAATAAAGTTGCCCAGACTGTTGCCCATGGCGTGAGCATATTCGCACAATATGAGCGGACGGTCAGAATTCTGATTTTTTGCATAACTTTCGATTTCTTCTGGTCTGTCGTACATCGGACAGAAAATATCGGTGTTCCATTCAAGTCCGGCACGCTCGTACTGAACCGGACGGGAGGTGTCTCTGCCTTTTATCAGATTGTATGTTGCGTACATATTGTAACCGTTGCCGGATTCATTTCCGAGCGACCACGTTACAACACACGCGTGATTTTTATCTCGTTCAATCATTTCGGAGGTACGGGCCAGATGCGCTTCGAGGAAAAGCGGATTGTTGGCAAGTGTTGCGCCTTTACGTAGGTCATAACCCATTCCATGCGCTTCAATATTAGCTTCATCAATAACATAAATGCCGTACTCGTCAGCCAGTCTGTAGAATAATTCCTGTTGAGGATAATGACAGGTACGCACGGTGTTAACATTGTATTTGCGAAACAATTCGAAATCTTTCCGCATCAGTTCTTCGCTGACGTAATGACCTGTAAATTCGTTATGTTCGTGGACATTTACCCCCTTCACTAATACAGGCTGTCCGTTGATCATAAACTGTTTGTTTTTGATTTCAGAAGTTCTGAATCCAACTTTAACGGCTGTAGCTTCCAGGGTATTCCCGTTTTTATCTTTCAGTTCGATACTCAGCGCATAGAGGTTAGGCTCTTCGGCTGACCATTTTTTCACATCCGGAATTTCTTTCAAAAATTTAACCTGAACTTTGTCTTTTACATTTATCGTTTTCGTTTCGGAAGCGGTCATCTTACCAGTGGCATCTTTCAGTGTGTAAGTTACAGCAAGCTCGTCACTTGTTATTGCACTGTTTTCAAGAGCAACCTCCAGACTGAATTGTCCGTTGGTATACGTGGCATCCAATGGTGTATGTGCAAAAAAATCGGCTATGTGAACCTTTGGACGGGCATAAACATATACATCGCGTTCGAAACCGGAAAGCCGCCAGAAATCCTGACATTCCAGATAGTTGGCATCTGAGAAACGATGTATCTGAACAGCCAGCACATTTTTTCCGGCTTTTACTTTTGCTGTAATGTCAAAGCGGGCAGGAAGTTTACCGGCCTTATTCATACCTATAAATTCGCCATTGAGGTAATAATAAGCTGCACCTTTAGCTGCATCAGCACTCAGGATTATCTCCTTTCCTATCCACGATTGTGGAATTTCAAATTCACGACGATAGGTACCAGTCGGATTAAATTCCTTTGGAACGTATGGAGGATTTGGCCTGTTCCAGAAAGGTTCGTGTCCGGGCGAAGTAAATTCATAAGTTGTATTAACGTAGATTGGGTATCCAAAACCCTGAACTTCCCAGTTTCCGGGAACTTTTATGTCTTTCCAGCTTGATGCATCAAAATTCTCGTTGTAAAAGTCATTCATTGGCCGTTTACTGAAATCTTCAGCATAGTTGAATTTCCAGGTACCGTCCAGTGAAATAAAATCACTTCCTTTAGAGGAGTAAAGAGCTTTTTGAGCCTCAGCAACATTACTGAATGAAAAGAAGCTGCTATGAGCAGGTAATTTATTAATACATGTGAGTTTGGGATTTGTAATTTCGTCATACCTGTTTTCCTGCAATTGAGCAAAAACACCAAACGTGATGAAGATCCCCATTAATAGTATGAATGAGCGTTTTTTCATAGTTTTGATTTTTTATATTACTGATTATTATGTGACTTACAAAGATACTGAATAATTCCGTATTCAAAAAAGCCAAATATTACATTTTCAGGCAGGATAAAAGCGTCTGATAATCAGTATCCAAAGATGTATCGTGGAATATATTTCAGAAAATTATTCGAATTTAGCAGTAAATAATTTTGTAAAATGCATGAAATAGGCTATCTTTGCACCGCTAAAAAATAATGGCGAGATAGCTCAGTTGGTTAGAGCGTCCCGATATAAAATCGGGAAG
>DAONDU010000015.1:0-13479 GCA_035402725.1 Paludibacteraceae bacterium
AATGATAAAGAAGTATCAAAGCAGGCAATCCTGCTGACAAAGAAAGAATAAGTTTAGTTTTTTTAGTTTTTTCCATTCCTGAATATAATTACTTTTCGTAAGATCATGAACTATATAAGTAGAATTAGGATAGTTAAAATTCCCCCTTTAGAGCCTGTCCCGGACTTGTTACGGGAGGGTTAGGGGGCTGACTTAAGGGGGCAGGTTTATATAAAATAAAATATCACAACATAATAAATACCCACACCTATAAAAATCACCGATACAACGCGGCGAAACCAAAGTTCAAAGGTTTTGATCTTATTATATAGTTTTCCAACATTACCCACTGCATAAGCCAATAGCCACGCAAAAAGAATAACGGGCAATCCGGTAGCAACGGCAAAAACTACAGGCAGATAAAGTCCGCTTGCGCTGGCTACTGTCATAGGTATAAGCATGGCGAAATACAACACGCCACTATAAGGACAGAATGCCAATGCGAAAACTACGCCTAAGAAAAATGTACTCCAATAGCTGCCTTTGCTTTTCTCGCCTAACTTTTCGGTTAAACCGGATAAGCCGGGGAATTTGAGCTTAATTACATCGAGCATAAACAATCCGATTAGAATCAACGCAGGACCTAACAGCTTTTCTCCCCAGCCCTGAAACAGCATGGATATATTCAGTTTGCTTGCTCCAAAGAAAATAACGACTGCCAATAAAGTATAACTGAACGCCCTGCCCAATGTATAGATAAAGCCGTTTATGAATACTTTTTGTCTATTCTCAATATCGCGGCTAATAAAGCCAATGGCCGAGATATTCGTAGCCAGTGGGCAGGGACTAATGGCTGTCATTAGTCCCAACACAAATGCCGTGATAAATGCATATTGAGAATTGTCTAATATACCTTGCAAAAAATCCATATATTGATTATTTGATTAGCGGATCAATGGTAGTTTTCAATTCCTGTTTCAGTTTGTCAGGATTGCTTCGGGCGTACATAAACCCTTGTTCGGTAATATCGAAGCGTTTGTTTCCGCTGATAATTAAAAGCTGTTGTCCTTCTGCCTTGCATTTTTCAGCTAAAGCTTTACTGTTATCTTCGTCTAAATTTAGTGATTTGAAAATGATTTTACCGGATTTATACTGTGCCGGATAAAGTGCGGCAATGGCTTTCTGAGATTCAGTTTCAACAGCCTGACAAGTTACGCAACGACGCGTAAAATGAAAATAATAGACTTCGACCTTAGCTGTTTTGGAAACTGCAGTCTTCGTTTTTTTATCAGCGGCAAGACTATTTACCCAAAAAAAAGAGACTAAAAAAAGCATTACCAGAGATAATGAAATGAACTTTTTCATAGATATTAAATTTGATTTGTAAGAATTTGCTTTAATTCATCGTTGGATGGTACACGGCCTTTCACCACCACTTTTCCATCAACGACTAATGCCGGAGTGGTCAATACATTAAACTTCATAATCTCCATAATGTCTTCAACCTTGGTAATTGTAGCATCGATATTGTTTTGAGCCACAACATCACGTACAGCTTTTTCAAGTGACTTGCACTTCGGACAGCCGGTTCCTAAAACTTCAATCTTCATATTTTTTATTTTATGTATAGTTATCTGTTCGTCGATTAACGAACATTATTTTCAAAAAAAAGCTGTTAACAGCATTTTGTTTTTACACCTGACTTGAAAAAGTCTGCAAAAAGAAGTCTCGCGAGTTCCCAGTTTTCCTTATTGATACAGTACTTCACTTTCGGTCCTTCTATTTCGCCCTGAATTAGTCCCGCGTTTTTCAATTCTTTCAGATGTTGCGAGATGGTTGCTTTTGCGTTGGGAAAAACATCATGGATATCTCCGAAATAACACGTATTCTGCTCCAGCAGGAACGCCAGAATTTCCATACGGGTTGGATGCCCCATCGCTTTGGCGAAGGTGGTCAGCTTTTCGATATTTTCCGCTTTATTATCCATGTTCGAATTATACGTTCGCAAAAATACGAACAATATTTCATATATCAAACATTTTTCCGAAGTTTTTCTTATCAGTTACAAATGAATTACGGAGCAGAATTCTACAATAATTTTACCGTTGAATTTTGTCATTTACATTAAAATGTATTATTTTTACAGATTATACAGAAAACATTTGAACGATTCGCTGGGTAAGTTGTTTTTCTGTGAATAAAAGTTGAGTAAACGGGGTTTGAACGCGGGGATGATTACGGAGTTGATTTTTACAGTGAAATATAGCGATATTTCACCCTTGCCTGAAAAAATAGTACACAAAATGATAAATAAATGGATTTATTCGGATCTTTCCGAAGAACAAAAAGTAATTAAAAATAATCTTGCCAATGAATTAAGTATTAGTCCCATATTAGCACAGCTGCTGGTGCAACGCGACATTAACACATACGATGACGCACGCAGTTTTTTCCGTCCCGACCTGGGTGATTTACATGATCCTTTCCTGATGAAGGATATGGATAAAGCGGTGGAAAGACTGACCAAGGCGATGCAAAAGAATGAAAAGATACTTATCTACGGCGATTATGATGTGGATGGAACTACGTCCGTATCTCTGGTTTATAAATTCCTCATTCAGTTCTACTCCAACCTCGAGTTCTATATTCCCGACCGCTACAACGAAGGCTACGGAATATCTGTCAAAGGCATTAATTATGCAGCCGAAAACGACTTTAAACTCGTTATTGCCCTCGATTGCGGTATCAAGGCAGTGGAAAAAGTGAAGTATGCCAATTCGCTGGGCGTTGATTTTATCATCTGCGACCACCATAATCCCGACGAAGTACTGCCACCTGCCATTGCCGTACTCGATGCAAAACGCGAAGACTGCAATTATCCCTACAAACATCTGTCGGGATGCGGAGTGGGTTTCAAACTGATGCAGGCTTTTGCCACAACCAACGGCATTGACTTTCAGAACCTCATCCCCCTGCTGGACCTTGTAGCGCTGAGCATTGCCTCAGACATTGTACCCATCACGGGCGAAAACCGTATTCTCGCCTTCTTCGGCCTCAAACAAATCAACACCAACCCGAGTACCGGCATCAAAGCTATTCTGGAAGTATGCGGACTGAAAGACAAGGAGATCAGCATCAGCGATATTGTTTTCAAAATAGGGCCGCGTATCAACGCATCGGGACGAATGAAGCTGGCTACCGAGGCAGTGGAACTGCTCGTATCGCGCGATTATGCTTTCGCTTACAAACGAAGCAGCACAATCAATGTTTACAACAACGACCGCAAAGACCTGGATAAAAATATCACCGACGAAGCGCTGTCGCTTATACAGTCGGACGAATGCTATTCCAACCGCAAATCCATCGTGGTGTATAAACCCGACTGGCACAAGGGAGTAATCGGGATTGTAGCTTCGCGCCTTTCGGAGGAATTCTACAAGCCTACCATTGTGCTTACAAAATCCAACGGCTTTGCATCGGGTTCCGCCCGTTCAGTATCAGGTTTTGACCTTTATAAAGCCATCGAGACATGTCGCGACCTGCTTGAGAATTTCGGCGGACACATGTATGCCGCGGGACTTACCATGAAGGAAGAAAATGTCGATGAATTTACACGCCGGTTTGAAGAATACGTAGCTGAAAACATCCTGGAAGACCAGACTTACCCACAAATCGATATTGACGCGGTGCTCGAATTCAAGGACATCACACCCAAATTTTTCCGCGTACTGAAACAATTCGGTCCGTTCGGCCCGGGAAACATGAAACCAATCTTCGAATCGAAAAACGTGTATGATTACGGCAGCAGCCGCCTAGTAGGTAAAGAGCAGGAACACCTCAAACTGGAACTGATCGACAGCAGCTCGGAGAATGTGATGAGCGGCATCGCCTTCCGCATGTACGAATACAACGACCACCTGAAAGCCCTGAACCCACTCGACATCTGCTATACCCTCGAGGAAAACACTTTCAACGGAAATACAAACATCCAGCTGATGATACGGGACATCCGGAAAGTGGAGAAATAGTGTTCGGGAGAGTTTACAGTCTATTGTTTATAGAATAAATACCAGTCAAAAATAAAAGAGCCCCGCTGCTGCGCATTTGTAACGTGTAGCAGCAGGGTACTTATTTCCCCTAAGGCTCGGTGTCGTCTGCTTAAATATCTCCCGTACTGAACTGAGCTTGCCGAAGCCTCGTGCTAAAAGTAATGCTCCGGCATTACATAAAGCAGTGCGCTGGCTTAAATCCTGACTTTGCGAAGACACATCAATAAAAGGAGGTTTATAGAGTTGAAAACTGAAATTTTAAGAAATAGAATTTAACGATATTTGAAGAAATACCCATTTCGACCAATCATTTCGAATATCAACTTCCATAAAGCTATCTGTCTGTTTATAATACAGATATGTATCTTATTTACATCAACTTTTTGTTCTGCCTTGCAAATTCCTTGCAAGGTATTTTTGTTTTCGGTATATTAGCCCCGGAAAATCGAATGATTATTTAATTCAGTAAGTTATAATGAAAACGGGAATAGATTTTCCTGACAGAAATTAGATTTTCACATATTAACGTCCGGAGACTACCCCGAGGAGAGTTGATGCTTTATCTAATTAATTTTAATAATAAACGCTGAGATTATTCTCAGCGTTTATTATTTATTTTAGTCCTTTTTTACTTTGTTGTAACAATCCCGGCAGATTGGTTCATATTCGGTCATCTCGCCCAGCAGCACCTGCTTGTCGCCTGCCACCAACCGATGGGAAACATAGGCCAGCGCGCCGCAGCGTACACAAATGGCGTGAACCTTAAAAACATCGTCGGCAACAGCCATCAGGGCAGGCATAGGCCCAAAGGGAACGCATCGGAAATCCATATCAAGACCGGCAACAATCACACGAATGCCATTATCTGCAAGCTGTTTGCAAACTTCAACCAGTCCGTCGTCGAAAAACTGTGCTTCGTCAATGCCGATAACATCCACCTCGCTGGACATAAGCAGGATGCTTCCCGATGATTCTACAGGAGTGGAACGTATCGCAGTCCGGTCGTGCGAAACAACATCTTCCTCCGAATAGCGCGTATCAATCTTAGGCTTAAAGATTTCCACCCGCTGTTTTGCAAACTTGGCGCGTTTCAACCTGCGGATTAATTCCTCGGTTTTGCCCGAAAACATGGAACCGCAGATTACTTCGATACTGCCTTTCTTTACCTGATTGGGATGGTTTTTCTCCGAATAGATCATTGGTATTTTGTTGAAAAATATGTTTTAACCGTTTTCTTTTCAATTCATTAATTAGTATCTTTACAGCGTATTTTCAGAATGGACTGCAAATAACCAATAATTTGTACAAAAATAAAAAAAATACTTTTACAGAACCTGTTTTTTAGGAAAAAGATATGAACAAAGACATGATTGTGCTCTTGCTGAAAAGAGATATTCAGGAACTGAACCTGCTGACCGAAGGATTTGAGAAATTAACCGAATTTCCTGCTCCGCTGCTTTTACTGGCAACACAGAAAGCCGAAAACATTCTGAAAAGCCTGAGCCAGCTGGACGGCGCGCAAAACTACACCGAACTGGGAGAGATTGATTATATGCCGTTTGAAGACGAAAGAAAACCGGTAAGTGAGAAAAAGAACTTTAACGCTCCCATTCATCAGGATGAAGAAACTGGAAACATCGCGGCTGAAACAAAACCGGTAACAGAAGATATTATCACACCGGAAGAAACTCCTGAAATTATCATGACCGATGAAAGTGATGCAACACGGTACACGGCACAGGAGGAACACGAAGCTCCGCATCAGGAAGTGGTGGAAACTGTTGAAATAAATACTTTTACCACTGATACCGCTACGGATGATACTTCAGAAATCACCCTTCAGGACAACCCGGAGATTATAACAAAGGAAGTGAAACCGGAACATACCGAACCAATCATCATTGCCAACAAAGCAACCATACTGGTAGATGAACTGATGGCCGACCACAACGAATCACTGGGCGAAACAATAGCCAACCATAAAATAGAGGATATCCGTCAGGCTATCAACATCGGCGACCGCTTCCGTTTCCAGCGTGAACTGTTCAACGGCAACGGTGAAGTGATGAATAAAACCATCGCGTACCTCAACCAACTGCAAAAATTCGAGGAAGCGCATTCGTTTCTCAAGGCTAAATTCAACTGGACAGCAGATAATAACCATGCAGAGGATTTTTTACAGATTGTGAAAAGAAGGTATTAGTGACCGGTGATTGGTGACTGGCAGAATTACTTTTCAAATGCTGAAATGATATCAAAAACACGATTGTCTTTGCATTATACACTCATGTCCAAAATAAATTATTTGGATATAAAAAGTAAATGAATAATAACCAGCCTTGTCCCGCTTTAGGGAAATTAGGGGGCATATAAATAAACACATGAAATTATACGTAGTACCCACACCCATCGGTAACCTGGAAGATATGACCTATCGTGCTGTAAAGGTACTTGGTGAGGTCGATTTGATTTTAGCGGAAGATACGCGTACCAGCGGTTTTCTGCTTAAACACTACGACATCAAAACCCCAATGCATTCGCACCACAAATTCAACGAACATAAAACGGTGCAAAACGTGGTGGAACGTATCAAAGCCGGACAAAAGGTGGCGCTCATCTCCGACGCGGGCACTCCGGCAATTTCCGACCCGGGTTTTCTGCTGGTGAGAGCCTGCGTTGAGAATGAAGTGGAAGTGGAATGTCTGCCGGGAGCAACTGCATTTGTACCGGCACTGGTTGCATCGGGTCTGCCCAACGACCGCTTCTGTTTCGAAGGGTTTCTGCCCCAGAAAAAAGGACGTCAGACAAAACTTAATTCGCTCGTTGCCGAAACAAGAACCATGATATTCTACGAATCGCCTTTCCGGGTAGTCAAGACCCTGACACAGCTTGCCGAAGTGTTCGGAGCAGACCGCAAAGCTTCCGTATCGCGCGAGATATCAAAGATTTATGAACAAACGGTACGGGGAACACTGGCTGAACTGGTTGAGCACTTCACCACCAACAATCCCAAAGGGGAATTTGTTATAATTGTTGCAGGGTTTGAAGAATAGCGTTACCTTTGCGCTTAGATAATAAAACAATTATCACCATAAATTAACACTTACATCACAAACAAATAATAAATCCGTTCTGTTACCAGATAACAAACCATAAAAAGATGAAGTCTTACATTTTTTATATCGTCGCTGCCCTGTTTTTATTCTCTTCCTGCGGAATTAAAAGCGGACGTGAAGTTGATCAGTTGAAAGCCCAGAACGACTCGCTGATGAACTCAAAACAAGAACTGGAAAAAGAAGTGAACGAATACTTCTCGGCCATGAACGAAGTACAGGAAAATATTGAGAAAATTAAAAACGCACAGAATGTAATTTCAGTCGAACCGCTTAGCGAAAACACACCCGAAGATGTGCGTACCAAAGTGGTGGAAGACATGAACTACATCAACGACATGATAAAAACCAACCAGGAAGAACTCGACCGCCTGCGTACACGCCTCAAAAGGAGTTCGTTCAAACTGTCTGATGTGGAAAAAACACTGGCTTCGCTTACAAAACAGCTAAACGAGGAATCGGCTAAGGTAGCCGCGCTCCAGGCTCAGATACAGCAGAAAGACTCCGTCATCAGCACACTGGGAACAAAGGTGGAAGAACTGGGCAAGAATGTGGAAAACCTCAATACACAAAATCAGGAAAAAGATACGAAAATACAGGAACAGGATGCAACTATTCATTCAGCCTGGTATGCCATCGGTTCACGCAAGGAACTGAAAGAAAACAAAATCGTTTCATCGGAGGGTATTTTCAGTTCAAAAAAAGTGCTTCAATCTGACTTCAATAAAAACTATTTCGTGAAAGTGGATGCACGCAACACGAAGAAAATACCTCTGTATTCCACTTCGAAAGCAACCATCCTGACAAGTCACCCTAAAACGAGCTATACACTTGAGAAAGAAAACGACAATTATGTACTGGTGATAGTGAACCCTTCGGAATTCTGGAGTGTAAGCAAATACCTGGTGATAGAAGTCGATTGATTATCGGGACAACGTCCCCGGCAGAAAACTAAACCGGGGACTTTTACAAGTCCTGTATACTGAAAGAAACACGGAACATGAAACTTGAAACACTGAACACGAAACCCGAAACGACAAGTCTTGCTAAACAAATACAACTACATATTCCTTGACCTCGACGATACAATCTGGGATTTTCATGCCAATGCCAAGTCGTCGCTCAACGATATCTACCACGATCAAAAGTTGTACGAACACTACCCCGACTTCGAAAAATTCTATCACATCTATTCCAAAAGAAATCTGGAACTCTGGTCGCAATACGGCCAGGGACTGATAACAAAGGAATTCCTGATTGTGGAGCGCTTCCTGCACCTGCTTCAGAAAGTGGGTATCAATGACCGGGAAATGGCTTACAATATGAACACCGACTTTCTTGAAAATCTTTCAACCAAGACCATACTCATGCCTTATGCCAAAGAATTGCTGGATTACTGCTCGGAAAGAAAGCTGCCAATGACCATCATTTCCAACGGCTTCACCGAAGTGCAATACCGCAAACTGCGCAACTCAGGCATAGAAGGGTATTTTGCCTACGTAGTGCTTTCGGAAGCTGCCGGAGCGCTGAAACCCAGTCCGGAGATATTCGAATACGCCCTGAAACTCAACAACGCCCGTAAAGAAGAAGCGCTGATGATAGGTGATAGCTTCGACGCTGATATCCTGGGAGCCATCAACGCGGGCATCGATGCCGTGTACCTCAACAACACGGGCACGGAAAATGAAACTACTGACAATATCCTGGAAATTAAAAGCCTCAAAGAACTTATTGGAAAAATTTGATCCGGTCTTCCGATAATATTTCATAATCATTGCTTGCTCATCATTTTCGATTGAACATAAACAAATAAGCCCTATTGCAAGCCACTTTGAGATGATTTTATTTAATAATTACACTGATTATTTTCACTAGAAAAAAACATTGAATCTTATGGACGATACAACAAATAGTCACTGTCCGCTTTTCAGAAATATGAGTCAGGAAGAGCACGATGACTTTCTGGAACGGAACGTAAAGGACGTTGTGGAATTCAAAAAGGGTGAAACAGTGGTTCGACAGGGCGATGTTATAAATTATATGTACCTGCTGATACAGGGAGTTGTCAGGACTCAAATGATAACCCAGGAAGGTAATACACTGGAAATAGAATTGCTTGAAGCAGTCACCCCCCTCGCTCCGGCTTTCATCTATGCAGACAACAATCAATTCCCGGTTGATGTTATCGCCATGGAATCGTGTAAGTTTCTGAGGATATCAAAATCCGACTGGCTGAATGAAATGGTCAACAACGAAAAACTTCTGATGAATTTCCTCACGTTGAATTCAAACATGACAGTGTTTCTGACGCATAAACTTCAGATGATCTCGCTCAAAAGCCTGAAATACAAGCTGGCAATCTTTTTACTGGAAAAGACAACTTCCGAAAAAAACTATTTCATCCTGAACCGTTCGCGGACTCAACTTGCCGAGTACTTCGGTGTTCAGCGTCCTTCACTTGCCCGCACGCTTAAGGAACTGGAAGATGAAGGTATTATCAGTACTGAAGGGCGTGTGGTTACAGTCCTGAACAGGAATAAACTTTCCGGCATCTGAAAAATTAGTAAAACATGCATTAACATACAAATTATTAAGGCAGAAATAAAAAAAAACAATGACCGGTCTGGAAGCAAATCGGTCATTGTTTCAGTTAATTATATTGCTTTTTTAGTAAGCGTGTGAGTCTTTTTCGTTAATTTCCTCTATACTGGTGTGTGTACTTTCAAGTGCACGCCATGCAAAGAAAATATACACAGCAATGAATGGTATGAGCAACGATACCAGCGACATCACCTTCAGGGTGAAAAAACTGGAGGACGAATTGAAAATTGTCAGCGAACTCTGCAGATCGGAAGTAGAAGGATAGTAAGCTGTTCCGTTATAACCTGCGACCAAAAACAAGGTGGTAACAGTAATAATTGTGCCTGCTCCGGCATACCAGATCCCCTTGCGCCAGCTGTCTTTGAGGAATGATTTTATAATTCCGAACAACACCAGAACTACTCCAACCAGGAAGCAAATAAGTAACAGCGGCATCTGGAGCAGATTATTGAGGTATTTCATAGGCTCCATAAATACTTCGTTCGTGCCCGGTTTCACAGCAAATCCGTCGGCAAAAAGTGTCCAGATTACAAAAGCGAGGAAGAAAACCAAAAAAGGTACAGCATTCACAGCGAGGACTTTGTGCAGACGGCTTTCGATTTCATTATTATTCAAACGGTTTTTGAAGAAAAGAACAGCCAGCGTTCGTGCAAGAAAGAATACCGCCAGACCGAACAACCAGTTGCGAACGTCAAACAATGCCTCCAGTCCATGCAGCGGATTATCCCACTGGCTGATTACCGGCGATAGCTGTCCGCCAAATTCAGTGATGTTTTGTTTGTTGACAGTAAATTCGGAGCCTGTAAAGAACGTCGCAATAGCAGCGCCTAACAGAAAAGTCCCAAGCAATCCATTGATAAACAGAAAACTGCGATAGGTATTGGTGCTGAAAAAACGTCCGGGTTTATTCTGATACTCGTAGGATACTGCCTGAATAGTAAAACAGAAAAGTATCAGCATCCACACCCAGTAGGCGCCACCGAAACTGGTGGAATAGAACAACGGAAAAGATGCAAAAAACGCGCCACCGAAAGTGACCAGGGTGGTGAAGGTGTATTCCCATTTTTTTCCCAGCACGTTGACCAGCAAACGGCGTTGATCCTCCGTTTTTCCCAGTGAGAAAATCATAGACTGACCACCCTGCACAAAAAGCAGGAAGGAAAGAATACCTGCGAGCAGTGAGATTAGGAACCACCAGTAATGTTGTAGAAATGAATATGTTATCATAGTGTATTTTATTTGATTTTAATGAAAATTTATTCTACTGTTTTATGGAAAAATCATATTATAAAACCGGCAATCCGATTAATCTTCAGCCGGACCTTTTTTGATTTGCTTGAGCATAATACGTACCTCGGCAATCAAAAGAGCCGTAAACAATACGAGGAACAGGAAGAAAGTGATTTGCACGGATGATGTCTGAATACTGGAAATGGCAGCCTGTACGGGTAATACATCCTGAATAGCCCAGGGCTGACGTCCCACTTCAGCTACAATCCAACCCAGTTCGCCTGCCAGATAACCCAGTGGTATGGTGAATAAAGTAACCCACAATAACCATTTCTGTTTTTCAAGTATTTTCTTGTAATCGTAGAACAAAATGACCAGAAACAAAGCGATAAAGAAGAAGCCTAACACCACCATAAGATGGAAAGAATAGAATATTAACGGCACATTGGGTATAGAGTCTTCGGGTTTATCCAGATAACCGTACCCGAAGTATTTGTAATTAGCGTCAATCACCGCTTTGTGGGTTGCCAGCGCGGTAGTGTCGTTCGCTTTTTCAGCTTCTTTGTACTGTTTCAGCGCATTGATTGCCGTCTGACCCATCATTTTTTTCTGTTCGAACGACAATGCTTTTGTCGTATCATTTATCGTTGTGTAACCACCGTCGATGATATCCTGAATACCGGGAACGAAAGCATTAAAATCGCGGTAACCAAGGAATGAAAGCATCTTTGGAATTCGTAGGGGGACCAGCACAGGCTCAACGTTATCGTTGTATTTTTCTTTAGCCGGATTTACGATCCCCATTAAAATAAGGGGAGTACCCTGCTGACCTTTATACAAGCCTTCCATCACAGCCAGTTTCATGGGTTGTTTCTGCGCTACATGATAAGCAGAGCCATCACCGGTATAGGCTACCAGCAGTGTGGCCACTAAACCGAAAACGGATGCAACTTTGATACTGCGTTTTGCAAAATCAACTTCGCGTTTTTTAAGCAAATACCACGCACTGACACCGGCTACGAAAATAGCCCCAAGAACCCAGCCTGAAGTAACGGCATGAAAAAATTTATTGATAGCAACAGGCGAACTCAGTAAACTCCAAAAATCAATCATCTCGTTCCGCACTGTTGCCGGATTAAATTGCATACCCAGTGGATTTTGCATCCAGGCATTGGCTACCAAAATCCAGAGCGCAGAGATGGTTGCACCGGCAATAGTCAGCCAGGTTGCTGCCAGATGCCAGCCTTTACTCACCTTGTTCCAGCCGAAAAACATGATAGAAATGAACGTAGCTTCCATAAAGAAAGCCAGGATACCCTCGATGGCCAGTGGTGCACCAAAAATATCACCCACAAACCAGCTGTAATTGGACCAGTTAGTCCCAAACTGGAACTCAAGTATAATACCAGTTGCAACCCCGATGGCAAAGTTGATGCCGAATACGGTCATCCAGAATTTAGCAGCTTTTTTCCATTCCTCCTTACCGGTTTTCACATAGATAGTTTCCATGATAGCCTGAATGATACCAAGCCCGAGAGTTAGCGGCACAAAAAGCCAGTGGTACATCGCTGTCAGGGCAAACTGCGCCCGCGACCAGTTAATTAAAGACACATCAAGTAAATCCATAAAAATAATGTATTAAATTTATTAAACATAAGGATAATTTTTCATTTTTAACATAAACAGTACCAGTCCATTCCAGCCAATCAATCATACGTTCCAGACATTAAATACTTAATTTTTCTCAGGCTGTACAGGATGCGCATTTTTAATTAATTCGTTTCTGACATGATTGGCTTTATCCTCATTGGTATCATAATTGGAATTGAGATAGTTTGGGAAAAAGAAAACCCGGAGGATAGCAAACATGATGAATAATTTGATCAGCACTAATGTCCAGAGAGTCACTCCTACGGTCATGTTCCTGAAACCGTCGCGATAAAAAACATAGATATTTTTAATAATTCGTGGCGTTTGCATAAAAAAGATTCTGGTAATTGTTGATAACACAAAAACAAATATACACATATATTTTAAAAAAGTGATTTTTTTATAATAATTTTTTATGTTTACCTGAAAATAATCCCTTCTGAATGTGTTTTGAAGTTGGGCTTTGCAAACGTATAATTTTACCGTTCGCAGTTATAAGAAGTGTAAAAAAAAAAGAACCATACTATAATAAGTATGATTCCGTTTATTTTCTTATTGAATGATTTTGTGTTGAGTTACTTTTTGGCTTTGGAATATCTTCCGTTGAGCTGTTTGACTACTTCATCAGTTATATCATAAGCCTTTCCCGCATAGAGGATATTATCATTGGCGGTATTGCTGATAATCATCTGATATTTTCCATCTTTATTAAAATCTTTCATGAAAGCATTGATGGTATCGCGCAGTTGTTCACTCATTTTCTGCTGCTGTTCCATCAGTTGTTGCGATAATCTTCCATCCATATCCTGCAGATCCTTCTGTTTCTTCACAATCTCAGATTGTGCAGCTTCGGCTCT
>DAONDU010000015.1:13579-24712 GCA_035402725.1 Paludibacteraceae bacterium
AGTACCAGAAAAAACAGGACAATAACTGCTACCAATAAAACACCATTCAGAATGAGGGATAGATTTTTCATATTCATTTTTAATTATTTTATTCTATATCTTTAATCAATTCAGTAATATTTAATCCGGTTATTTTTTGTGCCTGACGGTCTTGCGTCGTTGCACAACCCACACCGCGCTTGCGTAAAGCCTTGCTACCACCAATATGAATGTTGGGAAATTTTCCGCCCTTCACCAAAAGTATTCTGAAACTCAGCAGAAAAACCGAAATCAGCACAATAAATGTTGTAATTAATACAGTTGCAAGGATATTCATATTGTATAAAAACTCAAAGAATTTATGCAAAGATAGTTTTTTTGATACATTTCAGTAATAGCTTCGAATATTTTTTAGAAAATTGAATGTTTCAGATTTTATTTTAACTTTCATTTGTTTTTTTGGGAATTTCCGTCGGGTTTTACATTAATTAAATGAAAAAAGCCGAAAAAGTGTTTGTAACTTTCCGGCTTCTTTCCTGATAATAAGTTGTTGTTAAAACCTTGCTGATACCACATCCCAGTCAACGAGTTCCCATAAAGCAGCAACATAATCAGCACGACGATTACGGTAATCAATGTAATAAGCATGTTCCCAGACATCGAAAGTCAACAGTGGAATCAATCCGCTGGTCATCGGATTTCCGGCATTACTTTCCTTTACGATATCAACTCCTCCTTCAGCAGTTTTTACGAGCCAAGCCCATCCCGATCCGAATACGGTTACAGCTGCTTTATTAAATTCAGTTTTGAAATTGTCAAGCGATCCGAATTTTGCTTCAATTGCTTTTAATAAATTTTCGGATGGTGCTGTTCCCTTTACAGGCGTCAGCGAAAGGAAATAAAAATCATGATTCCATATCTGAGCTGCATTATTAAAAATAGGTCCACTTGATTTCTTAACTATGGTTTCAAGGTCTGCATTCTCAAATTCAGTTCCGGGTACCAGTCCGTTCAGATTAGTCACATAAGTTTGATGATGTTTTCCGTAATGATAGTTAATCGTTTCTTCGCTGATAACTGGTTCGAGCGCATTGTGCGCATAAGGCAATTCGGGCAATGTAAATGTCATAATCTTTGTATTTTTATAGTGTTAATAATATCATTTTTCAGTAACAGATGAAAAACAAAAAAGTATTCGATTTGTTTATTGCAAAATTGTAAATAATGTAAAAAACGAACTAAATAGTTGGTTAACTTCATTTTTCTTAGCATCTTTGCAATACAAAATTAGTTAAATATTTACAAACATAAATTCTTAGAAAATGAAAAAGATTTTTGGAGTAATCCTGATGACTGCTGTCATTGTCGCCGGCACTACATCATGTAAATCAAAACAAAAAGTTACTGAAATTTCGGGAGCCAATGTTGAAGCAACTGCAAAGACCAATACTCAGGGAACTGCCGCTGCAACAACCACCACTACCGAAGAAGTTGAAAAAACCCGTAATGAAAAATTCAGTCTGGCTGAAGGTGAAACCAACTCTGCTGCTTTCAACAATAAATACCATGTTGTAGTTGGCAGTTTTTCTATTCAGCAAAATGCGAAAAATCTGCAACGTACGCTGAACAGCGAAGGCAACAGCGCCATCGTGGTTGTCAACGAACAAGGCATGTACCGCGTTCTCATTGCATCGTTCAACGAATACTCTCAGGCTCGTGAACGCATCAATCAGATCAACACCCGCTTCCCCGACGCATGGGTGCTGGTGCAAAAATAATACAGCTGAACACCAAACATAAATAAAAACGGCTTTGTCAACTGCAAAGTCGTTTTGTTTTTAAACGGTTGCATATTCAAAAATCACTACATTTGCATCAAAAAGAAAAAATGTCGCTGGTATTTATTGGCTTGGGAACAAATCTGGGCGACAAAGCCCAAAATCTTAATCACGCTATCCGTATTATTGGCTGTGAAGCCGGTGCAATAGCAAATGTTTCATCATTTTACCAATCGAAACCCTGGGGATTCAACTCCGACAACGATTTTCTGAATGCTGTCATTCTTATCGATACTAAACTTGACCCGTTTTCGTTGCTCGAAAAGACCAAAGAGATAGAACGAAAGATGGGCAGAAGCACCAAATCGAATACAGGTTATTCGGACCGTATCATCGATATCGACATTTTATTCTACGAAAACAGGATAATAGATCAGCCAGGTCTGAAATTGCCACATCCGATGCTTCACCTCAGAGACTTCGTGCTGACGCCATTGGCCGAAATTGCTCCGGATCTGGTACATCCGGTACTCAATAAGTCAATCATTGAACTGAAAAATAAACTTAATAAATCTGATGTAAAAATGACGAACGGCAACAAGGAAGGTTACACCTGCAGGAAATTCAGCGTTCCTACCAAAAGATTTTGCCAGACCATGGATTTGAGAAACAATCCGGAACTCATCGCTGAATATGTGAAACGTCACAGCGAGCATGAGATATGGAAAGAAATACCCGCGGGTATCCGTGAAGTTGGTATTCTGGAAATGGAAATTTACCTGCTCGGCACAAGACTTTTCATGATTCTGGAAACACCCGTTGATTTCAGTTGGGATGCAGCATTTGCCAAATTGGCAACACTTCCCCGTCAGGCTGAATGGGAAGATTATATGTCTGTTTTCCAGCTTGCTGAAAAAGGAGCAAGTTCCGATGAAAAATGGCAGATGATGGAGCGGATTTTTTACCTGTACGACTGATTACTCGTTCACGGGGGTCGAACAGTGGTAATCGTCAAGTATCTGAAGCGCTACGTCCAGATCTTTTTCGAACACCAGCAGACTGATACCCCGCTCTTTTTCGTCGAAAAGCGGAAAAATCCCGACCATCATGTCGTCCGTAACCGTGCTCTCAATGTTGCTGTTCTTTAGCACTTCCATATCAAGTTCAGCGTTCAGCACTGAATCGTAATATTTCGCAACAACAAGTTTTTCTGTATTTTCTTCCATTGCTTACTGTTTTTTATTAATTGGATAAATATAGTCGATCTTGCTATTATAACATTCATTCCGTCATTATTGTTTTATATTTTTAACAAATGTCTTTTTATTCGAAACATAAATACCAACTAAAGACTATCCGTCGTAAAACGGTGCTGTTGTTGCTTTTCCCTCCACTGCTTTTCACCATACTCCTGTTCAGAATCTTACCAGTCAAATGGGTTCATGCTTTTGCCGGTTTTGGGGGAATGTTGTTTTATAAATTCGGTAAAAACTCCCGAGACCGCGCACTGAAAAACCTCAGAATGATTTACAGCAAAGAACTGACCGAGAACGAAATTGTGTGCATGGCAAAATCATCACTAACCGAATCAATAAAGGCTTTTTTCGACTACATGGCATACTCGCACGTTAAAGACCGGAAAAAATACTTCAAGCTGGTAGAGGTTCAGGGAGAAGAACATTTACGGGCTGCGTACGACAGAGGAAAGGGAGTTATTTGTCTGATACCTCACTTGAGTTCCTGGGAATTTGCAGCAATTACACCTCCCATGCTGGGTTATGAAACATCCGCAGCCAGTAAAGCCATGAAAATGGAACTGCTCGAGAAGCTGATGGTAAAATTTCGCCAACGGAGAGGAATGAAAAATATTACCCGCGAAGGTTCATACCAAGCGCTTGTCGATGTGCTGAAACGCGGCGAATGCCTGATCATCATGACCGACCAGGACACAAAAGTGAAAGGCGTTTTTGTTGACTTTATGGGAAAAACAGCTTACACACCTTTAGGAGCTTCGCGCTTGCTGGCCGATACGGAAGCAGCTCTTGTTCCCATGGTGATGACCCGTCGCGAAAACGGAAAGTACCGGTTTATTATTTACCCCGAACTTCCGACAGTGAAAACCATCAATCCTTCAGAAGACCTGATAACCAATACCATCAATCAGAACAAAGTGATTGAAGATATGATACGTAAAAATCCCGCTCAGTGGGTCTGGATGCATCAGCGATGGAAAACTACTCCCGAATCGCTCGAACGATACCTGAAAGCAAGAGCCCTTGAAAAAATGAGAAAGTAGAGAATTTTTGCTACTTTTGTAAACTTAAAAAATTGAATATGACTGAGCAAAAATTTATCTATTCAAAAAACGTCATTGAATTCGTAACTGTGGCAGCGGAAACATGCCTTTTTCTCGAAAACTCTGCCGATTTCGGAAAAATTGAATTCGTCGCCAAAGCAACAAAAATTCTGCCTCTGCTTTATCTGAAAACCACTATGGTTGATATTTCGGGACTCGATAATGACGAGGGTATCGAACATTTCGTTACGGAAGAAGACTATATTTTTGTAAAGGAACAGGTCGCTGAATTGCTGGGACCTGACGATAGTTTTCTGGAAGTATTCGATCCGAATATGCCTTTCAGCGATACCCCGATAGCCGCATTCATTTCCGAAAATCTGGCAGATATTTATCAGGAACTGAAAGATTTTGCTGCCAACTATCAGATTGGTGAAGACGAAATCATGGAAACCTCACTGCAGACTTGTATCGAAGCGTTTGCCGAACACTGGGGACAGAAACTGCTGAATGCTTTGCGCGCTCTTCACTCTCTGCAGTACAGCGATACTTTCGGAAATGATGAAGACAACACTGATTTCAATCCTGATGATTACAAAAAGCTTGATCGGGACAGTTTTCTGAGATTTCAAACAGAAGATTAAACACAAAAAATGCTTACACCCAAAATAACAAAAGAAGAAGTCAACGCGTTACCCATAGCCGAATTCAGGGGAGAGATTATTATCGTCGATGAACCTGTTAAAATAAAACCGGCGCTGGAATATCTGAAACAACAAAAGATTGTTGGTCTGGATACAGAGACGAAACCTTCATTTCAACGCGGAACCATACACAAAGTTTCATTAATACAGATTTCCACCCTGGACAAATGCTTACTTTTCAGATTGAATAAAATTGGCTTTCCGGAAGAATTACTGCGATTTCTGGCCGATGAAAAGATAAAAAAGGTCGGACTTTCTTTACGTGATGATTTCAACGGGCTGAAAAAAAGATCGGCCATAAAGCCTGCTAATTTTATTGACTTACAGAATATAGCCAAAGATTACGGAATACTTGAACTTAGTCTGCAGAAAATATATGCTATCCTTTTCAATAGAAAAATATCAAAATCGCAACGTCTGAGTAACTGGGAAAACCCGGTACTTACCGAGCAACAGGCATGCTACGCTGCTACCGATGCATGGGCGTGCCTTCAGATTTATCTGCACCTGATAGAAAAAGAAAAACTCACGCAGAAAGAAATCGAAAAACTGATTTCGGAAGTGAATTCCATTCAACAGTAAACAAACAAATTTACAGCATTTATTAGCCATGATAACAGTTCAGTTAAAACCAAAAAAGGAAGAAAGTTTACTACGTTTCCACCCGTGGGTCTTTTCAGGCGCTATTCAGCGTATTACGGGAAAGCCTCAGGAAGGAGAAGTGGTAGAAGTTGTTGATCATCAGGGTAACTTCCTGGCTGTCGGACATTACCAGATTGGCAGTATTGCTGTACGTGTTATGAGTTTCGATAAGCAAAATATCGATTTTGCCTTTTGGCAAAAAAAAATCAGTCAGGCTTACGGAGTTCGTGTTGAACTTAAACTTATCAATCCGCCTTACAACAATACTTACAGGCTTATTCACGGCGAAGGTGATTTTCTCCCCGGACTGATAGTCGATGTATATGACGACACTGCAGTATTTCAGGCACATTCGGTAGGTATGCACCTAAATCGCCAGATGATTGCCGAAGCTATCGTAGCTGCTGTTCCGGCAGTCAGAAATGTGTTTTACAAATCAGAAACCACCTTGCCCTTCAATGCTCCCGTTTATCCGGAAGACGGATATCTGATCGGGAAAGCAAGTGATACTTTCATAGCGGTGGAAAACGGATTAGAACTTCAGGTGGACTGGCTGAAAGGACAAAAAACCGGCTTCTTTGTTGACCAGCGTGACAACCGGGCATTGCTTGAGAAATACTCGGCAGGGAAAAAAGTGCTGAATATGTTTTGTTATACCGGTGGTTTTTCGGTGTATGCACTGCGGGGTGGTGCAAAGCTTGTACATTCAGTAGATAGCTCGGCTAAAGCCATTGAACTTACAGACAAAAATGTATCCATCAATTTTCCGGACACAAAAGATCATTGCTCCTATGCTGAAGATGCATTCAAATTTTTGAATGATATGCACGAAGAATACGACCTGATAATACTTGATCCTCCAGCGTTTGCCAAGCACAGGGACGCTGTACGCAACGCTCTGAAAGGATACAAACGACTGAATTTGAAAGCATTGCAACAAATAAAACCAAACAGCATACTATTTACTTTCTCCTGTTCGCAGGTTATTTCCAAAGATCAGTTCCGGCTCGCGGTTTTCAGCGCGGCAGCCGAAGCCAAACGTAACGTGCGTATCCTTCATCAGCTTACACAGCCTGCCGATCATCCTATTAATATCTATCACCCTGAAGGAGAATATTTGAAAGGATTAGTACTTTACGTTGAATAATTTCGGTTAACATCTTGAGGTTTTATATATGGCTAACCTTTTTATTTAATCATTTTTAGTATTTATTTGCACATTAACTGCATTTATTTTTGGAATTGAAAAAAGTAATATTTACATTTGCAACCTAAATAATAATATCAACAAGTTTTAACCAACTAATTTCAATACGCCTATTGCTCAGAATTACTCTATTTTTAAAATCTAGAAGTAATGAAAAACATATTTCAGCTAACTGACGATATTTTGGTCAGGTTGTATGAAGAGGGCAATAACGAGGCATTTGAGGTATTATTAATGCGCTACAAATCTAAGGTTTATACCTACATTTATTTGATTGTACGCAACAAAGAACTCACCGAAGATATATTCCAGGAAACGTTTATTAAAGCCATTAGTACCATCCAGCAGGGTCGTTATACAGAGACCGGCAGGTTCTTGGGATGGATTAACCGCATTGCTCACAATCTGATTATTGATCATTTCCGCCGCGAAAAAAATGAAAACACATTTTCAGCAGACGGAATTGAATACGACATTATCAACAATACAAAATTATCGGAAAAAAGTGTGGAAGATACCATCAATAACGATCAGGTATTAACTGACGTGGTTAACCTGATTAATTATCTTCCGCAAACGCAACAGGAAGTAATCCGGATGCGTTTTTTTGAAGATTTAAGTTTCAAGGAAATAGCGGAACGTACAGAAGTCAGCATCAATACAGCTTTAGGCCGGATGCGATATGCACTATTAAACATGCGCCGCATTGCTGCTGAAAATGACATACAATTAGAACTGAAATAATTTTTTGAGGTGATATACTATAACGCATAAGCATCCGTTTTATAAATAAAAAACAAGCAAATGCCTATGCGTAAAGTTTCTACTCTGATTAACTCAACATCCAGAATTAACTCACAGTATGATTTCATCCCCTCAGAAATGAGCCCAAGTGAAACAACGGTTAATAAAATCCTGCAGTTTGCGGCAGCTTATAAAGTTGAGAAAGTTACTGAAAATGACATTATCGGATTTATTTTGAATTAAATGAAAGAGGTTAGATTGACTAACCTCTTTTTTTATTATCACATTTATTGTTGTCCGGTAAACATTTTAGAAAAATCCTGTAAGTCCTTATAAAACGTGATTTGCCATAATGTCGCCTCTACGAGGCTTTATATTCTGTTACATATTATTTCTACCATAGTTTTGCCTCTACGAGGCTTTAATTTTTAGCACCAGCGGTGCGACATTATGGTAGAAAACAGATTACACCCATCAACAAAAGCTCCTATAGGAGCGACATTATTTTTTTTGTTTTTATCGGACAATAATAAATCACATTATAATTAACGTGAGTTCGAAAAAGGATATGCATTATTAATAACCTCTAGTGCGTAATCATATATTTCATTACATGACAAAAATTCTATTCGATCATATAAACTTGTATTTCAGTTCCATAACCCAGGGGCTTCCGCCCCAAACCCCGACTTACTTTTTGTCATGACACAAAAAGTAAGCAATAAAGTCAATCCGCCAGCTGGCGGACGCTTCACACGAAAAACTTGCGTTCGGTCGGCTAAAACCGTCCAAACTCGCGATGGCGGAATACGCCGCCACTCAAACAGGACAGTTTTTTAACGCCACCCTCACTTGTTTTTCGGCTCACCGGACGAGGTCGCTCGTTAGCGAGCCTTTATAACATACATAAGATTAAATAATTATATGATTTGACTTTTTTGTCATGTACTAATACCATATATTTCAAACGCACGTTAATTCAGTAAATACTTCATCGAGAAGAATGAGAGGCATTGCATAAAATCACTGCTTCTCTTTTTTTTTGAAAATTAATTATTTTCGGATTTATTGAAAATCTTCTTTTTTTCTGTAAGTTTGTAAATTAAAATACGTACAGTGTTATGAGTAAATTTATCTCGCCCTCGTTGCTTGCTGCTGATTTTGGCAATCTGCAATCAGCCTGCGAAATGATTAATGCCAGTGAAGCGCAATGGCTGCACATCGATGTTATGGACGGAGTTTTTGTGCCGAATATTTCATTTGGTTTTCCGGTGCTGGAAGCTGTAAAGAAACATTGCAATAAGCCGCTGGATGTTCATTTGATGATCGTGGAACCGGAAAAATATATTGAACGTTTCATTAAGGCGGGTGCCGATATACTCACTGTCCATCTCGAAACACTGAATAATCCGATTTCCACCCTGCGTCAAATAAAAGAAATGGGGGTGAAAGCAGGTCTGACAATTAATCCCGATATTCCGGTACAAAGTCTGCGAAGTCTGGTAAGTGAAGCCGATATGGTACTGCTGATGTCGGTTTTTGCCGGTTATGGCGGACAGAAGTTTATCGAAGAGACTTATGCCAGAATAGAAGAACTGAAAGACATCATTGCTGACGAAAATCCCGATTGCCTGATTGAAATTGATGGCGGCGTGAATACCGAAAATGCTCCGTTACTTTTTGCTGCCGGTGTAGATGTTTTGGTAGCAGGTAATTCTGTTTTCCATTCGCCCGACCCTATTGAAACTATCCATAAGTTACTTAACTAAAAAAGTGCAGATGGAAGATATATGAATTTTCTGCACAGGACACCATTCTTCCGCTTATTGCTTGCAATAATTCCGGGTATCATACTTTATCAGTATATCATTGTACCTGTGTATGTGCTGTATCTTTTTGCCGCTGCATCAGCAGTCACCATTCCTATTGCATATCTGTTCAGGAAATCGCGTTTTCAGTATAAGCTCAGGTGGATTTTCGGAGCGGGCGCAGGAGTTTTTCTTTCGGTCCTGAGTTATTTTCTGTGTCTTCAGTTTGATAAAAATCATCCGTTTTCAGTCCTGAACGAACACGCCGTTTACGAAGTGAGTTTGACCGCGGCACCGGTTGAGAAAGCCAGATCTTACCTTTGCAAAGCAGAACTTATCCGAAAATATGACTCCACCCAGGTAAAGGCGGCCAGCGGACATGCTATTATTTATCTCGAAAAAGACAGCGCTGTCAGGCATTTGCTGCTCGGCGACAGGTTGCTCGTCGATGCTGAATTTAAAAGCCCGGATGGAGTACAGAACCCTGACGGTTTTGACTATGCACGTTATCTGAAACGACAAGGCATACTGGCTACAGCTTATGTTCCCACAGAGAAATGGCAAAAATCACCTGTTACACCACGTTTCTCACCGGCTGAACCTTTTAAGTATCTTTCGCGACAGGCAGATAAATGCCGGAGTTTTTTGCTGGATATTTATCGGAAATACAAAATTACCGGTGACGAATTTGGTGTTCTGGCCGCACTGACACTGGGTTATACCGACGAACTGCAACCTGACCTGCTCAAAAGTTACAGTGCGACCGGTGCCATGCATATCCTGTCGGTAAGCGGACTTCATGTGGGAATTGTCTATGCTGTTATTCTGTTTTTACTGGGCTTCCTGAGTAAAAACAAACGTCAGAAAATTCTGAAAATTATCCTCATCATGCTGTTTTTATGGACGTACGCTTTTATTACCGGCCTTTCACCGGCAGTATTAAGGGCCACCATTATGTTCAGTTTTGTTACCGTATCGGCAGGAATGGGATGGAAATCGCAGATATACAACAATATTTTCGCCTCGGCTTTTTGCCTGCTTCTCTACAACCCGAACTACCTCTTCGATATTGGTTTTCAGTTAAGTTATTCCGCCGTATTGAGCATCGTCTTTTTTCAGCCGCAGATTTCCGGCTGGATATTTATCTCCAATAAATTGCTGAAAAAAGTCTGGGACCTGGTAGCCGTTTCGCTGGCAGCTCAACTGGGCACTGCCCCGTTTGTACTTTATTATTTCCATCAGTTTCCAAATTTCTTTCTGCTCACCAACCTGGTTGCCATTCCGCTTTCGACAGTAATCATATATCTTGCCATAGGACTGCTATTGATAACATTTATACCCTTCCTGTCATCAGCTGTCGCGTTCCTTTTAAAATGGTCACTTTGGATACTTAATTTTCTGATTACAGGTATACAAAATCTGCCTTTTTCCATCAGCACCGTATCGATGGATTTCCGGCAACTGCTGTTTGCTTTTTTTGGTATCGCGTTTTTATCCGCTTATTTCTACAGGAAGAACTTCAACGTATTAATTGCCGGATTAATCTCGATACTGCTCGTGTGCGGAATGTTCACCTTTCAGAAATACAAAAGTCTGACCACAACAAAGTTTATTGTTTTTGCGGATTCGAGAGTGCCCATCATAAACTTCGTGGAAAGAGGCAGGAATTACGTTTACACCACAGACAGAATACAAGCTGAAAAAATAGCCGGTTCGTTCTGGAAAACCAATCTGTTGAAATCCCCGGAATATATCGAAAGTACTTCGTGGTTCAACGATGGTTTTGCCGGTTTTCATGAGAAACGTTTTTTCATACTAAAAGACACGCTGCTGAAAAACAAAGTCACCTCTCAGCCTCTTCAGGTCGATTATCTGATACTGTCCAACAAAATAAGACCCAAGATGGAGCAGATACTTAAATGTGTTCATCCCCGTACGGTTGTAGCAGATAAAAGCATTTCGAAATGGTACACCG
>DAONDU010000016.1:0-23055 GCA_035402725.1 Paludibacteraceae bacterium
ATTAGCCTTCCAAGCTGAGGGTCGCGGGTTTGAGCCCCGTCTTCCGCTCTCAAAAATGAAGGCCCTGACAATTACTGTTGGGGTCTTTTTTTTATTTTAATATCCACTAATAGAGTGGTATAGCTATCAAATTACAAATTCAAACATAATTCATTCTGTAGTATGTTTTATCTGCAATCACATATCGGCGAACTTGCCGCTCTTTTTGTATCGGTATGCTGGACAATGAGCGCTCTTTTCTTCGAAAAAGCTTCTAAAAAAATTGGTTCGTTGCCGGTGAATATTATCAGACTGGCTCTGGCTATCGTTTTTCTGGGACTTACCACACTAGTTACACGCGGCCGATTCTTCCCCTCCGATGCAAGTAACTATAACTGGATTTGGCTCGGACTATCCGGAATTGTGGGTTTTTTTCTGGGTGACCTGTGTCTGTTTAAATCCTATACTGTAATAGGGTCACGTACTGCTGCATTGATCATGAGTCTTGCACCTATGCTCACAGCTATCATCGGCTGGATCTTTCTGAATGAAATCCTTGAAGTTATGAGCATATTGGCTATTGTGCTTAGTATTACAGGTATTATGATTGCAATTGCCAATAAAAATCTGAAACTGAATATACCTCTGAAAGGATTTCTGCTTGCTTTTGGTGGTGCGCTCGGGCAGGCTGTAGGTTTAATTTTAAGTAAGAAAGGGATGGGCGATTACGATCCTGTGGCTGCAACACAAATCCGGGCGATCTTCGGTTTGATATGTTTTGTTGTGTTTATTACTTTTGTGGGGAGATGGGATAAGGTCGTTTCAGCTACAAAAGATAAAGTAAGTATGAAATCGGTGATTGTTGGCTCAGTATTCGGACCATTTATCGGGGTAGCCTTGGGCTTATTTGCCATTCAGAATACGCAGACAGGTATTGCATCAACACTGATGGCACTTGTACCAATCTTTATAATTGTTCCATCGTCCATTATGTTTAAAGAAAAAATTACAGCTCGCCAGATTGTGGGAGCTGTAATCAGTATTGTTGGAGCAAGTCTTTTCTTTTTATAAATTCTGATTTTATATCAGTTCGTTCAGCACTTTTCGTATTTTTTCGTAAGTTTTGATGGTGTTTGGTACTAGTGGCAGTCGCAGCTTGTTTTCAATAAGTCCCATCACAGCCAGCATACTTTTCACTCCCGCGGGATTACCTTCGACAAAGAGTAAATTAAATAATTCGGTAAACTTGTAATGTATCTGACGGGCATTGTTATAATCTCCCTGCAGTGCAAGTCGTACCATTTTACTGAATTCTTTCGGAAAAGCATTGCCAATAACAGAAATAACACCTACAGCTCCGAGTGTAATGAGTGGGAAAGTAATGCCATCGTCACCCGATATGACCATAAAATCGGCTGGTTTGTTTTTAATAATATCATCTATCTGAGTAAAATTACCCGAAGCTTCTTTTACAGCACAAATATTCGGGAATTCATTCGCTAAACGAATTGTTGTTTCCGGAAGCATGTTTACGCCTGTTCGACCGGGAACATTGTAAAGTATTACCGGTAGGGGAGAATTCCGGGCAATGGCTGCATAGTGTTGATATATGCCTTCCTGCGATGGTTTGTTGTAATAGGGAGTAACGGACAGTATGGCATCAATTCCGGAAAAATCTTTCGTTTGCAACTGGTTGACAACCAGTTTTGTATTATTTCCACCAACACCCAATACAATCGGAATACGTCCGGCAACACAGTTCACAACAAAGCGTGTAATTTCATCTTTTTCATCATCGGTAAGTGTGGGAGTTTCTGCAGTGGTACCGCAAACTACGAGGTAGTCAGTCCCATTTTTAATCTGATGCTCAACCAGGCGCTTGAGAGCTTCAAAATCTATTGTTTCATCCTCTTTGAAGGGTGTTATCAGGGCAACACCCATTCCAATCAGTTTAGTGTTCAGCATTTGGAAAGTATCTCGTTAAATCATGCAGCAGTGTAAATTGGAACTCATATCTGCAGGATGATTGAAATTCAAATTTTTTGCAAAAATACGGTTTTAATCTGTAGTTTGTATATTTTTCAGGTAAAAAATTATCAATTCGTACAGAAATTGCTGGTCTGTGTGAAACATACTTTCGTTCAGATCTTCAAAATCAGATTTATTATCTTCGGTAGTTTCAGAGACCGTTTCCGTATTTTCGGGTAAGGGTATATTAATTTTAAAGTCCAGAATGTTGTCAATATTCCGGCTCATTCCTGTTTTGAATGCAGCATTGGCATACAGACAAATGTACTGTAATGGTAAATGGTCGGTAAGTGTAAGGTCAATCAGCAGATCGTAAGTTTCCTCGCGAAGTTCTTTCAGAAGTTGGTCTTTGGGACATTCGAACCAGTCAACTGTACTTTTATCCATGATTTTGAAACTGGGCAGGTTAGCAGTGGTAGCCTTCTTATTGTATAAATATCCCCAGGCAGTAACTTTTTTACCATCGGCGGCAAGCTGCTCAATGACTTTCCGGATATACCTGTTCTTTTCAATATAATCGCTTTCAAACAACAACAGCACAGTGTTGGCATTCTCGTAGTTGACAAAACGCCGGTTTCGGTCAGTTGCCGCGAAATGAGCCGCCGATCGTCTTTTGAAAAGAAATTGATTTAATTTTTTCATGTTTCCGGTGTTTCTGAAACGTCACGTTCAGTTTTGTTTACAAATTTATGTAAAAATGTTGAATTAATGTAACTGTTGCGTTCATTTTCTTCAACTTAACTGCCAATCAGCTCCAGAAATTCATCTTCATTCATAATTCGGACATTGAGTTTCTCTGCTTTGTTGAATTTTTCGGGTCCCATATTTTCGCCTGCCAGAATGAAACTTGTTTTAGCTGATACACTTCCGGTATTTTTCCCCCCGTTTTGTTCTATGATGGTTTTATATTCATCCCTCGAATGCTTTGAGAAAGTACCGCTAATCACAATTGTCATTCCGGAAAGAATATTGCTCTTATTCTCCAGTTTATCTTCTGTAACCGACATTTGCAGTCCGTATGATTTAAGCCGCTCAACAACATCAATATTACGTTCGTCGGCAAAGTAGTTTACAACGCTTTGAGCAATCCGTTCGCCGATTTCTTCCACTTCCACAAGTTCATCAAGCCTTGCTTTTTCCATATTTTCGATTGTTTTAAATGCCAGTGCCAGTTTTTTCGCGATTGTTTCGCCCACAAACCGAATTCCGAGTGCAAATACTACGCGCTCGAAAGGTACTTGTTTCGACTTCTCCACACCATCTTTAATGTTGTATGCCGATTTCATTCCCAGTCGTTCGAGGCGTGATAAGTCGGGAATTCTGAGTTCATAAATATCGGCAATGTTATGCAGCAATCCATTCTGATACAGTAAGTTGATTGTTTCACTGCCTAGTCCGTCAATATTCATGGCTTTACGACTGACAAAATGCTCCATTTTTCCTTTTATTTGTGGCGGACATGCATTTTCATTGGGGCAGTAGTGGGCAGCTTCGCCTTCAATCCGTAGCAGCTCTGTACCACATTCGGGACATTTTTTGATAAATTCCACTTTATCGCCAATCAGAAACCGGGCATCCTTATCGACTGCTGTAATTTTCGGAATAATTTCACCTCCTTTTTCTACGTACACCATATCACCTATGTGTAGGTCGAGCGAACGGATAATCTCGGCATTGTGCAGGGAAGCACGTTTTACGACTGTACCTGACAGTTGAACCGGATCAAGATTTGCTACGGGAGTGACAGCTCCGGTACGTCCTACCTGATACGACACTGAATTGAGGCGAGTGACTGCTTTCTCTGCCTGAAATTTGTAGGCAATAGCCCAGCGGGGTGATTTCGCTGTGAAACCCAAGTTGCGCTGCTGTGTCAGCGAGTTGACTTTAATGACAATGCCATCGGTTGCAACCGGAAGATTTTTCCGTTCCACATCCCAATAATTGATGAAATTGAAAACTTCTTCTGGTGTACGGCATACTCTCACGGCATCAGAAACTTTGAAACCCCATTTTCGGGCTGCCTGCAGGTTGTCGTAGTGTAAATCGGACGGAAGATTACTGCCTAACATGTAGTAAAAATAACCATCAAGACGTCTTTTAGCCACTTCGGATGGATTTTGCAGTTTGAGGGTACCCGAAGCTGCATTACGCGGATTGGCAAATAAAACTTCTTCCTGTTCTTCGCGTTCGCGGTTGAGATCATCAAATACTGACCACGGCATAAGTATTTCGCCCCGGATTTCGAACAACTGCGGAAAATCCTTTCCGTGTAAACGAAGCGGAATACTCCGGATTGTTTTCACGTTGGCTGTCACATCATCCCCTTTATCTCCATCGCCACGTGTTACAGCCTGTTTCAGTAACCCGTTTTCGTAAGTCAATGAGATGGAAGTACCATCGTATTTCAGCTCGCAGACAAGCTCAAAATCATCATTCAGACCCTTGCGTACACGTTCACAGAAGTCCCGTACTTCGCCTTCGGAATACGTGTTGGCCAGTGAGAGCATCGGGTATGTGTGTTTTACCTGTTTGAAGGAAGTATTTCTATCACTGCCTACACGTTGAGTGGGGGAGTTGGGGTCGAAGTATTCAGGATGAGCTTCTTCCAGTTCTTGCAGCTCTTTCAACAACCTGTCAAATTCAAAATCTGAAATAATAGGTGCTGACAGCACATAATAATTGTAGTTGTGCTTATCGAGTTCCTTGCGCAGTGTCTGTATTTTTTCTGATATTTCCATAATAAGTCAAAATCAAAGTTCAATAACTCAATAAAGCTACTCGTAACGAATGATAGTTGCCGGCGAAATTTTAGTAATTAGATAAGATGGACCTACCAGCATCAGCACCGACGCCACAAGTGTACCGATATTGAGAAGCAAAATATACAGCCAGTTGAATGTGACTGGTACACTGCTCACATAGTAAGCCACTGGGTCGAGCGGAATGATGTGGAAATAATACTGCAGGGCACATATTCCCAGTCCCACGATATTTCCCCAAATCATGGCTTTACCGATAAGGAACAGTGACTGATACAAAAAAATCTTTCGTACTGACCAGTTGGTTGCACCATACGATTTGATAATACCGATCATATTCGTTTTTTCGAGTATAAGGATCAACAGTCCCGATATCATATTAAATCCTGCCACAGCAAGCATCAGAAAGAGGATAACCCATACATTTATATCGAGCAGATCAAGCCATTTGAATACCTGCGGATTCATTTGTTTGATGGTCTGTATATAATAACCGTTGCCATTTTCGTCGAACTGATTGGCACAGACATCGTATACATTGTTGTTGACCTCTTCCAGTTTGTTGAAATCATCAATGAGTATTTCCAGCCCGCCGAATTTTTCTTCCTCCCAGTCATTAAGTTTTTGAGCAATACGGATGTCGGTGAGCATAAAAATTTTATCAAAGTCTTCGAAATTGGTGGAATATATTCCGGTAATTTTCAACTTTCGTACCCTCATCTGATCCTGCAGAAAGTAAGTATAAAAGCTGTCACCGGTTTTCAGTCCCAGTAAATCAGCTATTGTTTTCGAAATGATGGCTTCATTGTGAATTGTGTTTTCATTCACAACAGGAATCCTGCCCTCAAGCATGTTGGATTTGAAAAAATCCCAGTCATAGTCTTTGCCCACACCTTTCAGAATGATACCCTGAAATGCGGTTTCAGTTTTGATGATTCCGGGTTTTGTAACAAATCGCTGAAGGTGTTTTACATGCGGAATATGAGCCAGATCAGCAAGCAGCGTATCATTCATTTTGACAGGCTGCATTTCGTATGTATTATTGGTATCGAAGTTGCTGATTTGTATATGTGAGCCGAATCCAATGGTTTTATTACGGATTTCTTTTTTGAAACCAATGACCACACCTACAGCCACAATCATCACGGCAAGACCTACAGCAATTGCAATGGTAGCAATGCGTACCGCAGGCCGGGATACGTTTTTCTTCCTTTTTTTCTCGAAATGAATACGCCTGGCTATAAAATATTCAAAATTCATGAATTCAAATTGTTTGCACCGGTATCACCATCAACATTCGACAAAACATCCGGATTGTTATTTTTACTTACAAAAATACAGAAAAAGTATGTATAATAAAAATAGAATCTGTCCTGCTTAGGAAGAAAGAAAGTAAGTCGCCGTTTTTACATCCCGGATACTAAAGAAACAAATTGATTACGGCAGAAAATATAAAAATCAGTACGATAAGGATTGAAACAAGGGCAATAGTCAGGTTCTTGCCGATAAATTTTAAGAGCATTGCTATTGAAGACACACAAACAGCCGAAGCCGATAGTGAAAAAGCGATGGCACTTCCCATGCTAAGATCGGTGTATTGCATCAGCGGTTTCAGAAAAATGATATCGGTGCCATTGCACACATATAAGGGGATGCCGATTGCCGTCATTACAATCGTTGGCCAGGGTTCTAATGAAAAATTGAGCGCTTCCAGAAATTGCTTCGGATTGATTATAGCAAAGATAAAGCTGAGTGTACCTGCCGCCAAAATATATGGAACAAGCTTTTTGGTCATCAGTGTGGTTTTAATAAACGGATCGCGGCTGGGGATAAAATCGCAGTCCGAAACGCAAGCCTGATATTCGCCCCATGAAAATGACTTATATCTGTTGGATACAAATTCGAGCAACCAACCAGCCAGAAACGAAAGTAAAAAAGAAAAAACAATTCGCAGTACCATATATTTCCAACCCAAAACCGTAAAGGAAACCACCATGATATACGGATTTAGCAATGGGGCTGCAATGATAAAGGTAATGATAGTTTTCAGCGAGGTGCGTTTTTTCATGGAGTCGATCAGCGGTAAAACGCCACAGGAGCATACAGGCAATATAGCGCCATAAAGAAATGCAAGCCACTGATTTTTAGGATAAAATCGTTTTATTTTATTGAAATATCGCTCAATGAGCACACCGACAAATACGCCTAATATGACCACCACAAACAATTCGATGAAGCTTTCGTATAACTGAAAAAACCACTTCGGTAATGATTTAAACACCACACAACTGTTGTGGTTAAGAGGGCTGTAACCCATCACATTCATGTATATGGTATGGATAATCGAAATGCCAATTACACCAAAAACAAGAATACGGGAATTGAGATGAAGCCGGGAATTTTTATCGGGTGAAGCAACGGGTTTTCTGCTGGTCATGAAACGATTATTAGTAATAATGAATTAAAAAGTATGTAAAGAATGATTTTATTCTACAGGGAATAATTCCTGTTTAAATAAATCTTCCTTGTCCACCCTGCGAATGATGGTTAGTTTTCCGGATTTTTTAGCAGTTTCCAGCACCGAGAGTGTAATATGTGTCGTCCAGAGACCTTTTGAAAGTTCCTTCCAGTCGGACAATTTCTCTTTTTTAAGTCCGCTCATATAAATCTTTACTTGCTTCATCCCTTTTGTGCAGGTTTCCGGTCGTGTTTTGACGTTGATGTTTAATTCTATTTTGTCACCGGGTTTGTATGTCTGTAAGCGGGGAGTGGTGTATTCAAGCCGGATCTGACCTGTCAGTTGAATGCAAAGTACTGCCAAAAAGAAAAGTATGGACGATATTCGCTTCATCGTTTATTTCACTCTTGAAGCTCCCGAATTACCATCCACATATTTATCCTTCACATAAAGTGCAATGGCATCATACGAGCATTTATTATAACATTCGCCACAACCGACACACTTTTTGGGATCAATTATCACAGTTGTTTCATATTCAAATCCTTCCGAAGTAGTCCGGTAGATGGAATCAACCTGTATAGCACCATATCCGCAAACTGCCACACACTTCATGCAACTGGTACACTTGTCTGTGTCAATTTTATAGTACTGGCTGAGTTTTTCGCAGGCATTGAATACAATGGCGAAAAGCAGAATGGAAAAAAAAGATATTTTAATTATTTTTGTTTTCATACAACTCCATTTTAAAAGGTGAAACGTACCTCCACTTTTCCCCAGGGCGAAGCATCTTTCAGGTATCTGAATTCACTACCATCCACTGATAACGTTGGATGTTCGATGTATCCTCCATAAGCAGTTATCAAAATGTATTTTCCGAAATTCTTTGAAAATGAAAGATCAAACTCTTTCATACGTGCAGGAACGGTACTGAAATTATCGTCAATGAATCCAGATGTTTTTCCAGTTTGAAGCGCAGCCTGCAATTTCACCGACGATTTAATGGTCGGGAATGAATGTTTAATACCTGCCTGAAAAAACGGGAGTTCAAGGGCGTCGAGTCGCAACACATCTCCTGCAAAAACATTGCTGTAGGAATTAAGAGCTACAGCTCCGTCAGAGATTTCATGCAACCCGTAATATCTAGCCATCAGTTTGGTAAGTTGTCCGCCCGACCAGTTAATATTTTTGCTTACCTCGATATTGTACAATAGGGCATGATTATTCTCTGCAGCTTGATAAAGCAATTCCGGTTTAAGATTGATACCCGCCAAACTTGAACTTGCGTATATTCCGGTAATAAAAGGGCTGATTGTTTTTCCGTTACCGAATTCATAATAAGCCAACCCGCCGGCTTCATTCAGTTTGAAAATACTTTTCGAAGCGTCCGAAGTTGAAAATTCAGAACTGAACTCATCTCTTCCGGACGAAGGTACATAGGTCAGCGACACCATCGATACGTTGGTCTGACCGAATTTATTGCCGATGAGAGCACGTTCACGTCCAGGAACCACATTAATCAGGTAACCCACAGTACAGAAAGTTCCGTTACGGGATGATTGTTTCAACACTGAACCACCCAATACATTCAGGTTAAATCTACCGAATGTTGCTTTATAGTTTGCTCCGGCCAAGCGTTCGTTTATCAGAAAATAATCGTCACTTTTGGTGGATTGCAGTCCGATTGTCAGCTTGTGATTGTCGTTCGAAAAACGATAAAAAGCTTCTCTCATCCCGAATTTCAGTGCTTGCGAGTTAGTAATATTTAGGCTGTCGTTACGTACCCAGTTTTTAACACCGCCTTCTACATAGAAGGTGTGATGATTGATGCTGTAATCAAGTCCGCCAAATAGCATCAGGTTGGCAATTTTGTAATCACCGATAAATCCGCCCGAGGTGGTTATTTCAGAAGTCCACATCAGGTTGCTTCCTCCGATAGGTTTCAGAGTTGCACCCATACGGCTCGGACATTCCCACTGTGCATAAGTGCCCTGCACTGCGAAAAACATAATCAGCACAACAGATATCACGTTTTTCTTACGAAAAATTCTTTTTACATGCAGAGCATCCTGCTTTTTGCATGAAGACATACATTCGCCACACATAATACAATCTTCTTGTTTAAGGGTTGTTGTTTTATTTTCGTGAATCATAGCACGTACTGCACATTCATTGCTGCACATTTTACAGTTGATACAGCTGGTGGTTTTATCTAGTTTTTTTGCACCGGGTATCAGTGAAACCCAACCTAAAATAAGTCCCACAGGACAAACGGTACGGCAAAAAGGGCGATGGATAAGCAGCGAACTGACAATAAGTACCGGCAGGAGTATCCAGCCCAGCCAGTTGGCAGAGAAGAGGTTGAAGGCAACCTTGAATGGATCATATTCGCAGAATATATTTGTACGGGTGATGAGCATCTGCAGTATCCAAATTACGAAAACCGAAATCTGGATAATTTTCAGCGTTCGTTGTACTTTTCTACCTGTCAGAAAGTCGAGTTTTGAACTGCGCCCGATGAGTTCCTGAAGTGCCCCAAGATGACACAGCCAGCCGCACCACACTTTGCCGAATAGATAGGTTGCTGGTATTAAAACCAGAAACCAGAGTAAACTTTCCCAGGCAACAGGAACTCCAAAAATCATCAGAACGCCGTTTTGAAATGAGGATATCATACACGGACAAGCTCCACGGTAAAATCCGAGATAGATTACCGAAGCTAACAAAAAGAAACCACGGATTTTTCGAAACCATTCATATTTTATCAGAAGACTTATCAGCGCCAGTATCAGAAAGATAGCAAGTGGCTCATAAATCATCGTATAATTTATTTTACGAATTTCTTCGGTTTTTGTCGGATCAGTTTTAGCATTTTCAGTAGAAAATTCACTTGTATCAGAACTGAACTCGTCAGTTGACACACTGGTAAATTCATCTTTTGATCCATTTGAGAATTCTTCTGAACTCGCGCTTTTGAATTCATCGGAAGGAGTTGCTTTATATTCATCTGATTTAACTGCAACTATAGCTGTCGTATCCTTATCTGCTTTTACCGTTTCAACGGGCTCAAATTCACTGCCGGGTGAAGTGAACGTATTTTCAGATCCTTTATTCTCATTTACCGGACAATTTTCAGGAACATTTTCCTGTTGTGAAAAAAAATAGGGTGCAGCAAAATAACTGGCCGCTACAGCTCCTGAAATTAGAACTCCCAGCAGAAGTATGTAAAATTTCTTTTTTTCTGCATATAACCAGATGCTTCCCAGTAATACCAATACAGCAATAATAATGGTATTGATCATACCGGCAACAGAATGTTCGGTGGCATAATAACTGCATGTGCTGCAGTCCTCAGCAAGGTTCAATTTATGTGCAATGCTGTCGGCTGCCTGCTGCGAAACTTCGGCATGTGCTGTAAAGGGTAGCATAACTATCAAAAACAGCAAGAGCAGAATGATAATCTTTTGTTTTTTTATCACACTAATAAATAATGATGTAAGTGTTTGATATTTAGAGAATATACAGGATAATACAGCTTAATTTTTAGGCAAAGTGAAAACGCCATATCCGCCATCCTTTTCGCAGGAACGGGTTGCTGTGAGCATTATTTTCTTGCTGTTATCCTTATTTGCCTTTGCTTTTATCTGCCGGGTAAAGATCATGGGTGATTCTTGTTTCCAGTCGGTAGCACCAACAATATCCATTCCTTCAAACTTGAATTTTGTGTCTTTAGCAGCAACTTTGCAATTTCGGTGTATCAGTGACAGTTTAACGTTAATCACAAATTCATCTCCCGGTTTAACTGATGTTTTATTGTCCTTGGTGGTAAACTCAAAATTACAGGCACTTACAACAGAGATGCTGAAAAAAAGAAAAAATGCAGACAAAATTAATTTATTCATAAACGTGAGTTTTGCTATTAATGCGAAATGTATATCTTATTTAAATTTAAAAAAGTTTATTTGAATAACGATGATAATTCCATCTTATTATATCTTTGTGATATTAAAATAATAAACTGCAAATTTACAGTTTAAAATTTGACTTTCTTATTATAAACCAATATTATTAGATAATTTTCATCAATCCGGTAACAATCTATGAAAAAAATCTTTCTTTCGGCTTTTATATTATTTATATTTTGTAATCTGACTTTTGGTCAAACAAATGGGCAACTCAAGGTCGTTTTTACTACATCGACCTATTATGGCGATTATAAACCAAAACATATTCTTGCTGTATGGGTGTCAAAAGCTGATGGTACATTTGTGAAAACACTGATGGCTTATACAAGTGCAACCAAATACCGGCAATACCTGACTAAATGGAAAGCTGCGACTTCTTCAACTTATAACATGGTAGATGCCGTTACGGGAGCAACGTTGAACACACATGGTTCTCTTACCTGTAACTGGGATTGTACGGATGTTTCGAAAGCTGTACAAAATGACGGAGAATACCGTGTAAACATAGAATTTACCGAGTCCAATGCAGCCGGTAAAATAGCAACCATTTCGTTCACCAAAAACTCAACACCCGCTTCCACATTTACTAATATTACCACATCAACAAATATAACTCAGATTAATGTTGTATGGTCACCGGTTAATACAGCTGTAGATAATGTTGATGATGATACCTATTATAAGATATATCCCAATCCGGTAAATTCATTGTTGTTTGTAAGTGGAAGCGACATCCGTCAGGTGTCGTTATATGATATGCAGGGCAAGAACATACTTAATACGACCGAAAATCAACTTGATTTCAGTGATTACAAACCCGGAACGTACCTGATTAAAATTAGAACAGATAAAGGCATAGTCATGCGGACAGCACTTAAAAAATAATCAATTTATTTTATTCAATTAATATCTGATAACCACAGTAAAACTGAAAAAATAATAATAGAGTAAACGTCAAAACAAACAACCTGAAAATGTTTATTTTCACTGTTGTCCGGTAAAAAATGAGGTTCTTTACTATCACTCAGAATGACGACGTTTTGTATTGAGGTTGATTGTTAGGTGGCAGGTTAGCGGCTTCATCGCCAGCCTGCCACTTAATAACTGCTTGTCATCCGGAACGAAGTGAGAGTTCTCTGGTTAATTCATTTTGAGCAAGTTTGCAGGATTCATTTTTGTGTGTGCTGTTTGGACGGTTAGCGACTTAGCTTCGTGTTCCAATTGACAAAATTCACGTGATTTCCGTTTGTTCTTTTAAAGTGATGGATGCGAATCCAAGGAAATCCGTTTGTCCTTTTATAATGATAGATGCAATTCACGCTATTCTCGTTCATTCTCATTGATTTACATAAACAAATGACGCGATTTTCATGCGTCATTTTATTTTGTTACATTAACGAATGGGCGATTTCTGTTGATTATTTTTTAATTTTAATGAAAATTCCCGGAATTCAGGTTCCCTGTTTTATGATTAAAGACATAATTCCGGTAAATAGCAGTATCAAATTTCTTTTTCCTTTATCTGAGAGAGAGTAGGTGCTGATTTTTTTTGCAAAGGTAGCCTGACAGGAATGGGGATTTGCAAAAAAAAACAGGCACAAGCTGCTTCCCGGTGTGCGGGTATATAGCCTGATAATTTTATTCGTCATAATACAATTGAGGGTGCCACTCAAAGTGGCACTCCCAATAACAAAGACTGTTCAGACATTAAATTGATTTGCAATCACATGTAATGTTCCATTTTCTGATCAGAACAGCAAATTATTTCAATAAAAGAATGAAATGAGATTATTTACATAAATTTTTTCATATTTTTGTGTGTTATAAGGCTGAAGCAGCCTGTATGAAGCAAAATTATAGATATTGACTTACTCTGAAAAACACTACTTATGAAGAAAGTTCTCTTGCTTCCTTTCCTTATCGGGTTTATTTTTACATCGTGTGAACCGGTACCCGAAGATCTCACCACCAAGGTAATTTATAATTTCAGCATCAATAGCAAGGAATGGCAAGTACATACCGATGCAGCCGGTCTTAACCGGTATTACTCGTGCAGCCTGCCTGTGAGTAATCTGAATAGTAACGTTTACGACGACGGAGCAGTGATAGCCTATATCGTGATGGATGGATACCAGCAGGTGTTGCCATATATTCGTCATTACGAAAACAGTAACGGAGAAAGATGGACACGCACCGTTGATTTTGATTTCTCCGATGGAGCTGTTAATTTCTATATCACCAATTCCGATTTTGCCGTTGATCCTCCGGGAAACATGGATTTCCGTGTAGTTCTCATGTGGTAAGCCACCCGGCATTTACCACACAGGTAATTTTTGTCTGAAAATAATTCAGCTCAGCAGGTTGTAATAATAACCAACCATTTTAATTTATCATGTTTGACATTCGAAAAATTCAGGAATAGGTGGTTTCCGGAGCTGTGAAAGAGGCCAGCGATGACGAAACTGCCGGGAAAATCGTGTACGGTTACAGTACCACATCTGTCGTCGAAGATGATCCCGCGTGGGTAAAAAACACCATGCATCGGCTCGAAAATCGTTTCGACCCACAATCGGTGAAGAATATCAGAATGAACTGTCAGTGTGGTTACGGCATGGACGAAAAGCTCAGCCTGGTCAGGGAACTGATGCAGTCGGCCCGTAACATGGACGAGTTTGCCAATCAGGAAAAGGCACGGGCAGCCGGATTGTCGTACCACGATGGTGAACTATTCTTGCAGTTTCCATTTTGTCCCTGTCCGATACTCGCGGGGGTCGATAAACTCGATACATCTGCGTGGTGTCAGTGCACCAACGGATACAGCAAGGTGCTTTTCGAAAAATCTTTCGGCTGTGAAGTAAGTGTTGAGCTGATTAAAAGTATCAAAACGGGCGACGAAATCTGCCTGATGAAAATTATTCCTCACAGTGAAATCTGGAGATAAACCCGTCTTCCACATCCTCCGTCAGACTCACTCAAATATTATTCCGCTTGTGATTTTATATTTTGCCCAATAAGGTTTAAAAATGAATTAGTAAGGAGCGACTATTTATGTTGATACTGATGCATAAAAGGATGGCAAAAGCAACGAAAATTCTGGTTTTCATGTATGCAGATGAATTACGGAAATTGGTGAAAAGAAAAAAAGAAAAGTCCGCAATGAAAACTATTGCGGACTTTGAAGAAAAGATTTATAATTTCGAGAATTTTTGTGTAGAAAGCTGACCATTTTTCATTTTGGCTACCACAAAGTAATTTCCGGTTGCTAAATCATCTATATCAATCGTTTGTGAAACTCCATTGACAACTACCGATTTGATGGATTGTCCCAATACATTACGGACAGTCAGTTCACTTATCTCCAGTGGAGCAGTCACAGTCAGTTTATTTACTACCGGATTAGGATAAATACTCAGATTGTTTGCCTTTTGATTATTTACACCTGCGCTTGCGTTTTTATAAAAATAGATATTATCCAAATAAATATCCACCGGAACGTTTCCATCGGCTCTGGCAGCCGAAATAACTATTTGTGCGATAGCGCTTCTGTTTAAATTAGCAGGGTCGCTTGCAGCAACAAAATCAGCTAAAGGAATATCCAATTGAGCCCAGCTACCTGCTTGTGGAGCACTGACAGTGTATTGGATAGCACTTGTTTCACCAGACCCACCCAAATGGTTCGATAATTTTATATTAACTACCTGACCTACGGGCAATGGATTGGCAATCCAATAATCTAAATGGAAATATGTGAAAGAAGTGGCATCAAACAATGATGGAGCAAAATCAATTCCAGCAAAAATTTGACCGGCTGCAACGTTCATCACTTTAGTGGCATTTGAGGCAATGGTCGCATCGCTAAATCTACTTGAAGATGGTCCCCAATCCGGTCCCCAAGCATTTACGGAAATATTGGTGTAGGCGTCGCTGAAAATTGAAACAACATCTGTTGCAGTTCTTGTAGGTGGTGTAGGCGCAGCAGTAGTAGGTCCGGAAACGGCACAAGCCGCACAAGAGCCACCGCAATCGATGCCGGTTTCATCTCCATTTTTTACACCATCACTACAAGTTGGCGTAACTACCTGCAGAGAAACATTATCTATCCCCACAAAACCGGCTGCTGCTCCCATATCAAAAAGCACTCGGCTATTGGCTGAGGTTGCAGGTGCCACAAGTGTAAGAGTGAAGGTTTGTGAAGTTAAACCCAATGTAATGGTTTTGGTAGATGCAGACCAAGGTCCTTCATTTAGTCCTATCCCTGCAATTAATGTTCTACTTTGATCCGACCAGGCGTCAAATTTCAGTTGATAGGTTGTACCTGAAGTTAAGCTTAGCACCTGACTTAAGTTTACAGCCCAAGCTTCTCCGGCAGCGGCAACATTTGCAGCATTATAGCTATTGCCACCTTCGGTTACTACATTAAATGCATTGCCTATCCAGCCTGTTTGTCCGGCTTCAAAGTTTCCGTTTGTAACTAATTCTTGTGCATAACTTAATGTAGAGGCAAAGAACATTACGATAAAAAGAAATAAACTAGTAATTGATTTCATAAGCGATTTGTTTTTTTTGTTAAATAATTTGGTTAATTAAATGAGAAATAATTCTGTTAATTTGCATTTTTATAAACTTTAATATAATCAATATACATTGACTTTGGCAAAGTGATAGAAGATACGGGCGGATTAGCTATAAAGTTTCCACCAACGGCTAAATTGAGAATAAGAAAAAACTTTTTATCAAACACCCACTGACTTGGAGATACATCTTTCGGTACTACTTTTGAATACTGTATTCCATCCACAAAGAATTTTATATCAGTACTGCTCCACTCAACAGCATACAAATGGTAAGCAGTATCAATTCTACCCGATTTCAAGGTGTAAGATGATGTAATACACGAGCCTCCGGAGTAACCCGGTCCGTGAACGGTTCCGTGTACAATGGTTGGTTTAGCGCCATTTGCCTCCATAATATCTATCTCGCCACAACCGGGCCACGTGTTATAGTCGATATCGCTGCCCAGCATCCAAAACGCGGGCCACATTCCTGTGCCGGCAGGGAGTTTGATAGAGGCTTCAATCTTACCGTATTGCAGGTCAAACAAGCCCTTGGTTTTGATACGAGCCGATGTTAAATCCGATTTTGCGGTAATTACTAAATGTCCGTTTCCATCCAACGATACGTTAGCTGGGTTATTGGTATAGGTTTCCAATTCATTGTTTCCCCATCCACCTCCACCGGTGTCGTAGTTCCATTTGGTGGCATCGGGCAACTGACCGGCAGCGCCGGCAAACTCATCACTCCAGGTTAATACCCAATTGATGCTTTCTTCAGTATTATCTTTTTTACAGCTGTAAGAAAATACTGTAATAAAGAGTAATAACAGATAATTTATACGTTTCATATTGGTGTAAATTGAGCCAATATTGCTTTGTTAACCAATTCAATATTGGCTCATTGATGTTATTTGTTAATAGAAATACACATTATCGATAAATACATTTCCAATGGTTCCTGAGAACACAATCAGATTGATTGCTGTCTTTGGCGATTTACCTGAAATGTCAAGATCAATAGGCATCCAGGTATTAGGGGCTAATGTTATATTGGTGGTTTGCCCGCCTAAACTTGTATCATTGTTTTTTAATTCAACGATAAATGTTTTGGAAGCAACAGTGGCAGGTACCATAATATCCAAGTGTAATTTAGTCTTCGTTGAAACGTTCATTTTACTGGAGTTCATAACCATACAGCACCAATCTAAATTTGAAAGTTTGAACAAATTGTGTCCTCCAACATTTATAGCATTTATTATGGTTGCACCAGCCCACCAGGTGTCAATAGTATTACATGTGTATTTACCTCCGGAATTTACCACCGCAGAAACTGCTGATGCGTTTTGTGTTGGTACCGGTGGTTTTACAATACCGGTTGATTTCAAATTGAAAGTAGATGAAAAACTACCGGCTGAAACTTTTACCGAGGTTGTACCCGCACTCAAAATACTTAAAATATCTGGAGTTGACATCGTAGCAATACTGGTATTGGCAATGTCTGACAAGGTATAATAAGCCGACGATGTATTGAAAGTAGCATTATCGCCATTAGGCATTGAGAAAGTTTGTGTGAAGGTCATTTTACTTACAGGATAATCTCCTGTAAAATAATACACGGAGTCACAGTTAATGGATACAGGATAAAATTCATCACCTAAATTTTCATACTTAACATCATCAATATAAACCTGATATGGAGTTGTTCCTCCCGGCAGTGCGTAATTAAACATTCCTGTTTCACTCGTAAGTACCGACGGATTTGGAATTGGAATAATTATTTTTTTCCATACGGTAGTAACATTGAAATTTGTATATGTTACAGCGTGAGGAGTAGGTCCCGAAGCTGGAGTGCCAAATCCTGCAGTCATCTTAGTTGCCATACTTGCCTTTACGTAAAAAGTTAAGGCATTGTAAGCAGTGAGATTACGTGGTGAGCCTTTTGTAAAAATCACCCCGCCTGCCCAGCTGCCATCGGGGTCAGTTGCGGTAGGTACTTCTATTTTAATGGATTTTGATCCGCTATACACTTCGTCCGTATTACTGAAATCAATAATCCCATCGGTAGCTTTTCCCCAAGCATTAAAATCTTCACCTCCTGACAAGCCATCGGTATATACTTCTGCTGTGGTAGAGTTGATTGCAGGATCCAACGAGTTTAAATCTCGTTGACTGCAACTTGTTATTACCATTGCAAGTATCAATCCCGATACTTGCACAAAATATTTTAATTTATTGCGTTTCATAATTTTTAGTTATTAAAATTTGATTATTTACCAATGTTGAAATGAACGTAAGTTCTTATTTCCCACTCGTTTCCGTTTCCATTGGCAGTTATATCATATCTGTTGGAATATTGGTCAAGTGTTCTGTAAGTAAATCTTAAGCCAAGTTTTGTATCCGGCATATCGAACCATTTTGGTTTGGTAATGTATGTTGATAAATCTAACATTGCCTGCAAAGGATATGTCAGATTATAATCGCGGTGATAATCATAAGGACCATAGTCATTTACTTTAAGAGCTCCCATACATTTTATTTTATTGTAAATTAAACTTACATCGCCTCCGTACCGTGTAACAATGCGTGCATCCGGTCCATTTGGTTGTGCTGTTCCACCTAATAAATTTACGATAACTCCAAATTCGTTCGTAAGTTTAGAAACTATATGTGAATTAATCTCCCACACATCGTGCGCAGGCGGAGCTGCCAAAGCATAAGGTGTTCCGTTAGCCGAATAACCTGTTGTAGCGTCCATTTGTGTGGGTTGATAGCGGTACACAAAATCTATACTTCCGGCAAAAGAAGCGTCTTCCTGAACATCGGCATCCCATTCCCACATCCATGTGGCGGGTGTTGGGTCATACGCTAAAAGCAATTCACCGGCAACGGTTTCACGGTTACCTCTCACGGAGAAAGGATCAAATTTGATGTTTCTGGAATGACCTACAACTCCGGTTTGTGAATCTACTGCACCTTCGGGTATGGCTGCAACGAATGGTTTTTGGTACAAGAAGTTAGGAGCAATTTGGAAAAATCCCAGATTGTATGCTAAACCTGTCAGTACATTGTATTGGTTTCCACTTCCGCAATCTTTAAGTCTCCATCCGGTAAATGTTTTTGTCCAGTCGGCTCCACCTTCGGCTACTAAACCTTTTGCGGCTGCTTGCAGGTACCAGTTAATACGCCCGCTTTGTAAAGTGAATTTCACTTTACCTCCCCAGTTGTCTCTTGCCGAAACTACATCCTGGTATAATCTTTGATTATCGGCATCCCAGATATTGAATGACATTCCGTTCAAAGGATTTCCTGCCCATATGCCTCCTGCTTCTACGCCCAGTAAGCCTACTTTTGTTTTGGCATATAAGGTAGCTTTACGAGTCTGCTGTTGTGGTTGCACTTGTGATGAGGTACTGTATGCTTTTCTGTCTAAATCTTCTTGATATATGGCTGCAAGTGTGAATTTACCCAGCTCTTTCTGATATTTTGCTAAAACAGCTGGGTTAGCTCCCCACCAAAGTTCGGGTCCAAACGCTATTTTAAAACCATCCAGTCCTTTTTTTCCTGCTACTTCAAATCCAAACGGCGCTTCACCGTGATAAATGTCCAAGTTTGGTCCGTAGTTTGTTTCGGGATACAAGCCAAAGAAGTCGCCTTCGTAGCCCCAATGGAAATGTCCTGTACGATAAAATCCTTTCAGATTATACCATTTGGTATCCCAACTATATTCTGCCTTGTAAATAGAAATATGTTTGCCTAAATTTAAGTCGTATTTTTCACCGGTTTGGGGATTTACAAACACAGCTTCTCTTGCTTTGTTTTCATAGAATATTTCATCAATAGCATTTTTTGCCACATTTCCAATTACATTTAACGTTACATTGGCGCGTACGTTGTCACTTGGTTTTGCATCAAAGCCAAGATAGTATGATTCCATATGGTCAAATCCTAATTTATTGGGAATTGCAGTTTCTGAAGCGTATTTTGATGGAGGTGTGGTGATATTTTTCCCTCCTGTGTTGAAAGTTGAAATTTCGCCACGAATGCTGATGCTGTATTTTTTTGTTTGTTCGTTGTCTAAAGCCGATTTGTCACCTCTCGCTTTCAAGATTTCGCCTTGAATTTGGATATTGCTGAAATGTTTTTCCAAAGCATCTCTGGTTGCACCCGAAGTATATGGATTAAATTTATGTGCATCTTGCAAAGCATAATAGGCTGCACGTGGGTAGAGCTGGTAATGTCCTAAAGCGTCTGTTTCGCCTTTGGCACAGATACCAAACCATTCTTCGTTCATATTATTGGTGCCGGGCACGTAGTCATAGGAGTAACCTCCATTGTTCCAGGTAGAAATGGTATTGTGTACATCCAAGTCAACAGTCATCTTAGTTTTCCACCATCCGTCGCTAAATTGGAAGGTAAACCCTCCGATACAGTTTCCTGTACCACCCATTCCGTCTGCATTTTCGTAAATTTCCTTCCAGTTGGCAAGGTCAAATACGGCTTGTCCGCGTTGTTCTTCTGTTTGTGTTTGTGCGTTGTAAGCATCGCCTCCAAACTCGGTAAACATAATGGGTTTGTTTGGACAAGCAGCTTTGATTTTGGTGAAAATATCGGTAAACGAAATACCTCGGTAGGAATTTATTCCCAATACATCCACATCGGGACATTCTTTGGCAATAATGTCAATAAACAAGGCATCCCCGTTACAGATAGAAACCGGTACATTGGTATCTATCTTTTTGGCTGTGAGTACACCCTGTTCAAACATTTTATACAATGCTTCGGCTCTGCGAGTTGATTTGCGGTCATTTATCGGGATGTCTTCTGTTTCGGCTCCGTCCCAAAACAAACCGTAGTTGTTTTCGTTACCCAATAAATACATTAACAAACCGGGAGTTCCCTGATAGGTTTTTACCATATTTGAAACCTCGTTGTTGAGCATTTTTATCACTTTCGGGTCGGAATAATCAGTAACCCCGTACCATACTCCCTCTACATTTAAACCGTAACGCCCGAAGGTGTGATTTACGACTGTGTATATTCCGTAATTTTCATATATGTATTTAATCCACTTTGGTTGGATGCCCACATATGCGCGGATGGTGTTTACATTCATGTTTTTCAACATTGACATTTCGTTGTCAAGCGCCGTTTTGATAAAGTCATCGGATTGTTTCCACAGACTATAATTATAGTTGGTGCCAATCGGGAAATAATCCCAATTCATACCATTGATGATGAAATCTTTTCCATCAACTTGTAGTTTTATCCCTTTATCGTTTAGCAATACCTTTACTTTTTGGGTTTGCGAAAACATTGATAAAGAAGACAAAAAAAGGAAAATGATAAATAAGTTTCTTTTCATGGTTCTTACTTAAATTTTGTGTTAATAATTTAATTTGGTTTAATCTCTATTTGTGTAATTGTTTCATTACAAGTTTTGGGCTTCTGTCCACATTGTACAGCCCCCAATGTTTCTCCGGTTCCAATGGTTCGGGTGAGCCTTTCCAAGGTTCGTCAAACGCTTCGAATACAAAAATTATTTTTTTCTCTTTTTCAGCCCAGTCCATCAAATCGTTGTAATATATCATTTGGTTTTCTTCACTTACATTATCGGGCAATATGCCTCTGCCATTGGAGTTGGTTGCCCAGCCGGCTTCGGTTATTATCACCAATTTGTGAGGATAGGCATCGGCAACAGCATTGTAATTTTGCTGCGTGTAGCTCAGCGCCTCGTGAATATTTTTGTATTCCCAAACGGGGTATGTATGAATGGATATAAAATCTACCTCCTCCGCCAAACGTTTGAGTTTGGTAACCCAGGGCACGTAGTTTTCGCAAAAAGTGACCGGCTGTTTTGCTCCTTCTTTTATCATTCTTACATACTTTATTACACTGTCTTCGGACACGTAGTGGTCTGTCCAGTCAACGCAGGCTTCGTTTCCTGCCGAAAGCGAAAAAATGATTTCAGAATAAGAATTTGCCAATGCTATCAGTTTTTCTATTTGTTGAATGTTTTTTTCTTTATTCTCCATCAACTCTTCTTCTGAAAAATAACCTCCCCAGGGGCATCCAAAGTTGTTCATCTCTGCAACGATGTACGCACCTAACATTACCTTGAAGTTTAATTTTTCATTCCTGATAACATTTAAAACCGTTTCGGCGTGTTCATCGCAATCGTACATTCGTAAATAATTCCAATGTTTTTGAAGTATCAATAAATCTTGCTTTACTTCGTCGTAGCTTGGATATTTTTCACCGGGTGCTTGCTTGTCTCTAAAACCTGAATAGCATATTGATTTCCCGAAAGGAAAATCTATTTTCTCATTTTTTTTCATCAAACGCCTAAAAAAGTATTAGTATTTAAGTTGCTCATTTTTGTCCCATATTCCCCAGAACGCACCTACATCACCTTCAGCACCTACTTTCCACGATTCGTCAAAAGAGGTAAAGTAAAAAATCTCTACATCATCCTGTTTTGACCAGAGTTGTGTGTTGATGAAATATTTTAATGCATTTTCCGGTGATGGCAGCGCACCTTTATAATCCTCACCCTGACTTGGCCAGCCGGTTTCAGTTATAATTACATTTTTATCGCCATCGCAGGCGTGAACCGCCTGATAGAACATTTCTTTCATGTACATCAAGGAATAATCGGCCTGACAACTTTCCCAGAAAGGGTAACAATTGGCTAAAATGACATCGCAGGCTTTCGTTATGTTGGGACGGGCTGTGAATTCATAATAGGCATCCACATACCCCACTGGTATATGAGGAATGGCTTCTTTTACTCCTTTGATGAAATCGAGCAGTTCCTCTTCGGTCAAATCTTCACGATACAACACCTCGTTGCCTACTGCTGCTATATCTACAAATCCCTCTTTGGCCAATTTTATCAAACCTTCCACTTCTTCTTCGTTCAGCTTCGGGTCTTTGCCCAGCCAGGCACCTACCAGAGTTTTAAGGCCAAATTCTTTCGCTATTTGTGGTATTAATTCATTACCTTCGATGCACGAAAAAGAACGAACCCATTTAGTATATGGGGCTATTATTTTCATCCGTCTTCGTATTTGTTCTTCGGTAAGTACATCACCCGGTTTCTGTCCTTCTTCATAAGCACTAAAGCAGATACCGTGCATACCGTCATTTAAGACTTTGTGAAACAGTTCATTTAATTCACCGGTCGTTTTATTGCCGTAATCTACTCCTGAGATTCCTGCCAACGACATTGTTTTTCCTGCTCTGACTGACATAATTTTATAGTATTAATTGGTTTTAGAATTTTCCTCTGCGTCTTACTAATTCTTCTCTGATTT
>DAONDU010000017.1:0-22961 GCA_035402725.1 Paludibacteraceae bacterium
TCCGGTAAATCAGAAATTAGCACTGGTCTGCGATTTTTCGATCATATGCTCGAACAAATAGGAAAACATTCGGGAGCCGATCTTAAAATAAAAGTAAAAGGCGACCTGGAAGTGGATGAACACCACACCATCGAAGATACAGCCATCGCTCTGGGTGAAGCGCTGCTTAAAGCTCTGGGCGACAAACGTGGAATTGAACGTTATGGATTTACGCTTCCGATGGACGATTGTCTGTGCTCAACTGCCCTGGACTTTGGCGGACGTGCCTGGCTGGTGTTCGATGCAGATTTCAAACGAGAATATGTCGGCGATTTCCCTACCGAAATGCTACTTCACTTCTTCAAATCGCTGAGCGATGCAGCCCGCATGAACCTCAACATCTACGCTAAGGGTGAAAATGAGCATCATAAAATGGAAGGCATATTCAAATCTTTTGCAAAGTCAATTAAAATGGCTGTCAGACGCGATATTTATAATTATGAATTACCAAGTACAAAAGGGGTATTGTAAGTTATAATAACTAATCATCGAACATTTAAGAAAATGCGAAATTTTTTAATCCTGCTTTTTAGCTTCTTATGCATTGTTTCTCAGGCTCAAATTAAAACGGAAGAACCTCCAAGACTGTTGATTGGCATAAAAGTTGACGGAATGCAAAACAGTCATATACAGAAATTGTGGAAATATTTTTCTGCTGGCGGTTTCCGAAAGATAATTACTGAAGGTACCGTGGTAGAACAGATGGAACATCCTGTAGTGTCTGCCGGTAATTCGGCTGATGTCGCTACGATTTTTACGGGTACTGTGCCCTTTTATCACGGCATAACCGGTGATTATTATTTCGACAGGGAAGATAAAGAAATAAAATCCATTTTGTCCGATGAAAATCAAGTGGGCATAGGAACCCGTGAGAAATTTTCAGCTCACAAAATGCTCAGCTCCACCATTACCGATGAATTGCTGCTTACCAGCTCGCAATCGCAGGTTTACAGCATTGCCATCAATCCCGAAGATGCTATCATGATGGGTGGACACATGGCAACCGGAGTAACCTGGATGGACGATAGTATGAACAAATGGGTGACTACAGCCTATTACACCAAAGGACTTTCGCGCTGGGCTGACCTGATGAATGTGAACGGAAGTTTTAACTCTATCGCTTCAACTGACTGGGTGCCATTCAGTTCCATCTCTTCTTATCTAAATCCAACTGTAAAGGGTTCGAAATCTGTTCCTTTTAAATATAACCCGTTGGAAAAGGGGAAAAATCCGGCACGATCAATCCTGCGAAATACACCGGCTGCTAACAACCTCGTTACCGAACTTGCTCAGACCATTTTCGACAAGGAAGCACTCGGTGCAGACAAATATACAGATGCACTACTCATACAATATACAGTTAAAGTGCCCGGTCAGCTCACATCTTCACTTACCACTGCCGAACAGGAAGACATGTATCTGCGCCTCGACCGCGATTTGCAGAACCTGGTTTCATCCATTTCTTCACGAGTTGGTTCCGACAAAGTTGTATTTTTTCTTACCGGAGGAACAGAAGATTTACATTCGCCGGTGGAACTGGGCAACAACCGCATACCTGCAGGCTACTTCAATGCCAATCGGTCGCTGTCTTTGGTTAATACCTATCTGATGGCTCTTTACGGACAGGAAAAATGGATCAGCGGCTATTATGGAAAGAATATTTTTTTGAATAAAAAAAGGATTGAAGAAAAAAAACTCAATTTTGAGGAAGTGAAAAGCAGGACAGCAGAATTCCTCCTGGAATTTGAAGGTGTCCAGGCAGCATATCCCATCAATGATATTGTGAACTTTACCGGAAACTCGGTGGATGTTCGTTCCAAATACCGGAACTCATATCATAAGACTACAGCCGGTGATATTGTGATTACACTTTTACCGGGTTGGGTGGAGATTGATGATAAAAATCAAGTCGTCGGTACAGCCAATACACCAAGGGTTTACCTGCCATTTTATTTGTATGGTGCCAGAGTAAAACCACAAAAGATCAGCACCGACTGCAAAACCACAGACATTGCTCCCACACTGGCATATTTACTCGGACTGCCGTTGCCGAATGCTTGTATTGGAAAATCATTGATACCTGATTAGTTCTGAAATTTCGAACAATCGGTTCCTGATAGTACGTTATGTTGCTTGATTAGTTAATAAAATATAAAACGAGACACATTTATATCCCTGTCAACGTCAAACATTTGACATGCTCACATGAACACTGATATTTAATGTCGACTGCTATTGAAAAAAATATGAATTACAATTTTGATGAAATTATAGACCGCCGCAATACCGGTGCCGTAAAAATTGAATTATGTAAGAAAATGTTCGGTACTGAAGATCTGATACCGCTCTGGGTAGCAGATATGGATTTCCGCACACCTGATTTTATTATTGATGCCATTAACGAAAGGTGTAAGCATCCCATTCTGGGCTATTCGGTTCCCGATGATGAGTATTTCGACAGCATCATCCGGTGGATTGAAACCCGTCACGGATGGAAACTGGAGCATAATTGGCTGGGATTTTTACCCGGTATTGTTCCCGGACTGGCATTTGCGGTTAACGCATTCACCCGTGTTGACGACGAAATCATCATACAGCCACCTGTTTATCCGCCATTTATCAATGTTCCCTCAAAAAATGGCAGGCAGCTGGTATTCAATCCGTTGAAAGAAGTGGATGGCCGATTTGAAATGGATTTTGAGGATTTGGAACGGAAAATCACCGGGAAAACACGTCTGTTCATCCTGTGTAATCCCCATAATCCCGGAGGACGCGCATGGGATGCTGAAACTCTGACCAAACTGGCCGCAATTTGTCATAAACACGGCATTCTTGTTGTGTCGGACGAAATACATTCGGATATGGCATTGCCCGGAAATGTTCATACCCCGTTTGCTACTGTATCTGAACTTGCCGAACAAAATAGTATCACCTACATGGCTCCAAGCAAAACATTCAACATGGCCGGGTTGGTTAGTTCATCCTACATTATTCCCAATCGTGAAATACGAAAGAAATTCAGCGATTTTCTGGAAAACTCCGAACTGGCCAACGGAAATATCTTTGCATATATAGCCGCTAAGGCTGCCTATGAAAATGGTAATGAATGGCTGAATGAGATGGTGGACTATATTCAGGGTAATGTGGAATTTGTGGTTGATTTTCTCAGAAATAACATTCCGCAGATTAAACCGATGGTTCCTCAGGCATCGTTCCTTATTTGGCTCGACTGCTCCGGTATGGGTATGAATACCAATCAGATTCAGAATTTTATCATCAACGAAGCCGGACTTGGACTAAACAAAGGGACAACTTTCGGGCCTGGAGGCGAATATCACCTGCGGCTCAATATTGGCTGCCCGAGAGCTATACTCGTTGAAGCCATGCAACGGTTAAAACAGGCAATTGACTGTAAATAAGATGTATGAAAATATCATTGCAGGTAATTAAATGAAAAATATTTTATATATATTTCTGGCTCTTTTATGTATAACAGAAACCTTGGCACAAACCAGAAAAAGTGTTGAGGCTTATCTGATTTCTTCTTCAATGACTATTGATGGAAAATTGAACGAACCGGTTTATACACAAGCCCTACCTGCAAAAGATTTTGTTCAGTTACAACCTTATAACGGAAAACCTTCAGTAAAACCCACTGAAGTTTATTTCTTTTACGACCAGACCGCGATTTACGTAGGTGCTAAACTCTATGATGATCCCGACAGTATATTCAACTATCTGACCGAACGGGATAATACGGGAATGTCCGATTATTTCGGAGTATATATCGATCCATATAATCAGGGACAGTTGGCTTTTGGTTTTTTTATCACTCCTGCGGGTGTACAGATAGATATTAAAGCCACAAAAAGCGACAACGATTTTGAGGATCCCAACTGGAATGCTGTTTGGGAAAGCAAAACGCAGATTAATGCCGACGGATGGACGGTAGAGATGAAAATTCCTTACTCGGCGATCCGTTTTTCAAAAAATGCTAATAACAGTTGGGGATTGAATATGTTTAGAAATATAAAGCGTCACAATTCCAACAATTCCTGGAACTTTATTGACCGTAAAGTCTCTGGTTTTATTCATCAGGAGGGGGAACTTATCGGCATCAGCAATATCAAACCGCCTGTCAGGTTATCGCTAAGCCCGTATCTTGCAACCTATTTTCAGCCAAAATCAAAAGATGCTTCAGCCGGATTTTTATACAAGGGAGGATTAGACCTGAAATATGGATTAAATGATGCATTTACTCTGGACATGATGCTAATTCCTGATTTCGGGCAAATTCAGTCGGACGACAGACAGTTAAATCTTTCGCCCTACGAACTTTATTATGACGAAAAGAGGCAGTTTTTTACCGAAGGTACCGAACTCTTTCAGCGGGGTGGAATTTTCTATTCGCGCCGGATTGGGGCAGCACCAAAGTTTTCGGCATCTGGTCATTTGAATGATGGTGAAGTCGTTGATTACAATCCTGCTGAAACTCAACTCGTAAACGCAACGAAAGTATCCGGACGGACCCAAAACGGATGGGGGATAGGTGTGCTCAATGCCATGTCGCTGCCTTCCGAAGCCACCCTGAAAAATGCCGAAACGGGAAGTACGCGCGAAGTGCAAGTACAACCGTTTACCAACTACAACGTGGCGGTGGTTGATAAATCGCTGAAAAATAATTCATATATCAGTCTTATCAATACCAATGTGTTGATGGCGGGTAATCCGTTTCATGCCAATGTGACGGCTACTGAATTTCAGTTCCGGGATAAAACAAAAACTTATGCGCTGAAAGGAAAAGCGGGTGTCAGTGTCCGTGGTAACGAAACCATCGAAACGGGTTTTTACAGTACGCTGAGGTTTGAAAAGAATAAAGGAAACTGGTTGTATGGAGCTGCTGAAAATTTATACTCCGATAAGTTTAATCCGAACGATTTGGGATACCTGGAACGCAATAACCTCTCCAATACTGAAGCCTGGTTTTATTATCAGGTTATTGAACCGAAAGGGATTTTACTGGAATGGAACTTTGGGCTTTGGAGTAACTACAACCGGATATATAACCCGAATACAATCTTCGATACCGAAGCAGGTTATGAAGCTTCCGCGCGATTTAAAAATAATTTTTTCCTGTATTCGAACGCTAATGTTGCTTCCCGCCAGAACAATTACTATGAACCCCGTGTGAAAGGACACTATTATCTCAATCCCGTAAATTATAAATTCAATATTCAGCTTACATCCGATACACGAAAACATCTATTTTTTCAAGGAGGATACGGTTATCGCGTACAACCAGAAATAGGCAGCGTAGAACATGCCGCTGAATTGGAATCTTATCTGAGGATAGGACAACGGTTTGTTTTTGACTATTCAATAGGTGGTAATAAATCGAATAATGAACGCGGGTATGTGATGAATAATGCAGCCGGTGACAGCATCACTTTTGCACGCCGCGATGTGTCCACGCTCATCAACACCCTCAGCGCTTCCTATATCTTCAATTACAAAACCAGCCTTACTTTCAGAATGAGACATTACTGGTCGGGAGTGAGTAATAAGGAATTTTTCCTGTTGAACGATGATGGTACCCTCAATGCATATCCGGATTTTTCACAGAATATGGATCAAAACTACAATGCATTTACCATCGATATGATTTTCAGGTGGATATTTGCTCCCGGCTCCGAACTTTCGCTTGCCTGGAAAACCAATTCATACGACAATCATAATGAAGTGATTTATAATTATCAGGATAACCTGATCAAATCCTGGCTCAACCAGAAGAACAGTATATCGCTGAAAGTATTGTACTATATAGATTATAACAGACTTAGGAAAAAGGAAATATAATGAATGACTTAAAAGAGAATTATTGTGGAAGTAAAAATTGAAGAATCCTGGAAACAAAGATTATCTCCTGAGTTTGAAAAACCCTATTTTATAGCTCTTACTGAGTTTGTGCACGCCGAATACCGCGCTAAACAGATTTTTCCGCCTGCAAAACTTATTTTCAATGCATTTGACAGTTGCCCCTTCGATAAGGTGGAAGTTGTAATCATCGGGCAGGACCCTTACCACGAACCGGGTCAGGCTCATGGATTGTGTTTTTCGGTTAATGATGGGATTGATATTCCGCCCTCGCTGGTCAATATCTTTAAAGAAATAGAACGCAGTCTGGGCAAAACCATCCCAACATCGGGAAATCTCACTCGCTGGGCACAGCAGGGTGTTCTTTTGCTGAACGCGACCCTAACTGTGCAAAATCACAAAGCAGGTTCACATCAGGGAAAAGGCTGGGAGACTTTTACCGATGCAGCCATCCGGACACTGGCCGCTGAAAGGGAAAATCTAGTCTTCCTGCTCTGGGGCAACTACGCACAACAAAAAGGTGCTTTTATCGACCCATCGAAGCATCTGGTGCTCAAATCTGTCCATCCTTCACCGCTGTCGGCTTACCGCGGGTTTATCGGCAACAACCATTTTGTACTGGCCAACAACTACCTGAAAGAATACGGGAAAACAGAAATTGATTGGTAGATTCACGTTTGACGTTTGATATTTCGGGTTTCACGTTTGATGCTTGTTAATTGACGTTCTCATATTCCAAGATTATTAGAGCCAGGAACCTGGACTATTGTAACTATGAATTCATCATTCACAAATCATACCTCATCAATTACCGCTTTTGTCAGAATAAAAAAAAATATTATCTTTCGCAAAATATTTAAATACCAGAAATTATGAAATGGATTAACCGAAATGACGATGAGTCAAATTATGAAGATCGCAGGGGCAGGTCGACCGGAAGAAGACTGGCAGCCGGTGGCGGCATAGGAACAATTATTATTCTTGCTCTCTATATGTTTGCAGGGCAGGATTTTTCTTCGGTTGCAGATATGTTTACAGGCGGAGAAGCTCAGACTGAAACCGTTGACCCATCACGTGCTAAGGAAAACGAAGATCTGAAGGTTTTCTCACTCGGGGTATTCAACAGCGCCAACGATGTCTGGACGAAAATATTCAACGAACAAATGCAGATGGAATACCGTAAACCAACTTTTGTAACATTTACTGATCAGACTATGTCGGAATGCGGAGGTGCAAGCGGTGCAACAGGACCTTTTTACTGCCCCGGAGACGAAAAGGTGTATATCGATTTATCCTTCTTTCACGAACTAGCCACCCGGTTTAAGGCTCCCGGCGACCTGGCAATGGCCTATGTAACTGCCCATGAGGTGGGACATCATGTACAGAAACTGCTTGGGATAACTGATAAAATGCAACAATACCGCGGACGAATTTCGGAGGAGGAGTATAATCAGCTTTCGGTCAGGCTGGAATTGCAGGCCGATTTCTATGCTGGGCTTTGGGCGCGATATGCCGAAGCCATGAACATTATCAAACTTGAGGAAGGTGATATTGAATCGGCCCTCGGAGCTGCCAACGCCGTGGGCGATGATACCATTCAGAAACAGGCTCAGGGTTATACTGTACCCGATTCATTCACTCACGGCACTTCGGCACAACGGATGCGCTGGTTTATGAAAGGCTATCAGACGGGAGATTACCGGCAAGGCGACACCTTCAATGCAGAGACATTATAAAAGCTAGGACTGATAGAGCAAAGACTATCAGAACAAAGAACAAAGACTTTTAGTATCAGGACATTTAGAGTTAAGATACATGGCAATAAGAGTCAGATACCAGGACTGATAGAACAAATCACTAATCACAGCCTTTTCTTGAATCCCCTTTGCTTGTCCCTGCCCGTCCCGAATTTATATCGGGAAACTTGTTACGGGAAGGGGGGCAGGGGGCTTAATCATTCAAATTCCACGGTTCGTTTTTCACGGTTGCTTTTAAAGGCGAGTTCGATAATGCGGATTACGTTTCGGGCTTCCTCGGGCTTTACGGCCAGTTGGGCAAAGCCGTGGATTGCGTCGCGCAGGTTGATGAAATACTCGCGGTAATCGCCTTTTTCACTTTCCACGTATGCCTCCATCATCACCCCTTCAATGTCGGTAACCAGTTTTCCACGAATGCTTTCGGGCTCTTTTCCCCAGTCGGGGGTGTTCGGGATCATGCCTTTGTTCAGGTTTTCTTCCTGAACATCCAGCCCGTATTTGACAAAAGAGCCTTTCGTGCCGTGAATTTGGTAAGTGGGACCGGGTATCCGGGCTATCATTGATGATTTGAGGGTGGCCGTGTGAGTGGGGTAGTAGAGTTTCACATCAAAGCAGTCGTCGGTTTGGGCCCACTCACGCTGGGTACTGATATGAGCAGTAACTGCCTGCGGCAATCCGAAAAAATGGAGCGCCTGATCGATGAGGTGCGAGCCCAGATCATAGAATTTCCCCGAACCGGGCAATGGATTCTCCCGCCAGTATCCCGTGGGACGCGGTTGAGGACGGAAACGGTCGAAATGCGTTTCGTAATCGACCAAATCTCCAAGAATACCGCTGTTTAAAATCTTTCGGACCGTTTTGGTATCGCTCACAAAACGTCGGTTGTGGTAGGCGGTCAGTATTTTGCCCGTTTCACGGCTTAGCCGGATAAGTTCATCGGCTTCAGCAGTGGTGTTGGTAAATAGTTTCTCTACCACCACGTGCTTGCCAGCGAGAAGCGCTTCCTTTGCCCACTATCAATGATACCTGTGCGAATATTATCCATGTTATATTATATTTTTAATGATAATTGAATTAAACCCGTAACGATCCGCGAAATCCCCTGACCGCATAGTACGATTCTGCTCCGTTGTGATAGGTAAACACATGATTGTAGCGGCGGTCGCAGAAAATAGCTCCTCCCATACTTCTGATTTCAGCCGGAGTTTTCACCCAACTGGAGGTCTTGAGGTCGAACTCACCCATTTTTTGCAACTCACGATATTCATCTTCCGATAAAAGCTCAATACCTATTTCGGCTGCCATATCCACAGCGTTGTTTTTGGGCTTGAATTCTTTTCTGGATTCGAGCGCTTCGCGGTCGTAGCAAAGGCTTCGCCGGCCTTTAGGCGTCTCGGCCGAGCAATCCACAAAGATATATTCACCGGTGGCGGCATCATGACCTGTCACATCGGGTTCGCCTCCCGTTGTTTCCATTTGATGGAGCGAAAATAGTTTTTCGGCATTCGCTTCCAGCTTTTCATGAATTTTCTCCCATTCAATATTCGGATGTCGTTGTAGGTTTTTCTCAAATCGTTTTTTTAACACGTCGAGAAATTCCGCTCTTTGCCGCGATGTCAGGTTCATTGAGTTTACCATTGAGGTAGCATGAAATTATTCTTTTATTAAAACCAGATATTATAGAAAATAGTTTAAGCGTGTCTGAAATAAAAGCCTCACCTTTATTTCCCGAATATGTTTCGGGAGGTTAGGGGATTGAGACCTCAAAGTTAAAAAAAATAAGTACAAGCGAAAACCTGTCCTTAAAAAATATGTTTTTGGCCAGTCTCGATTTTCGATGTCGGGACATTGATTTTTGATGTCTGAACATTGAATTTTGATGTCACATTATCTCACCGATATTGCAATGTACCGTTCCAATGCTCCTTTGCAGAGAGTGTCAGGGAAACTGTGTAAATAAAAAAAGCAGAGAAACGGTTTCTCTGCTTTCATACGGTAAATATGTAACGGGGCGGTTTATTTCATGATGAGCATCTGCTGTCTGACCGACTCTTCATGGATGGCCATTAGTACGGTTTTCATAAAATCGCCGTTCATACCCATTTTTTCGGCCTGATTTACGCGGTTTTTCAGAATTTCGTCGTAGCGCTGAGCTTGCAGGATGGGCATGTTATGTTCTTTTTTGTAGGTCCCGATTTCCTTCGATACCCGCATACGTTTGGCAAGGAGTTCAAGCAGGTCATTATCCAGACTGTCGATCTGCCGTCGCAGCACGGTGAGGTTTTCGGTGGTCTGGTTGGTTTCGCGGATGACCAGCGAGTCAAGAATGAGTTGAAGTATTTCGGGAGTTATCTGCTGCGCGGCATCGCTCCAGGCTTTGTCGGGGGTGCAGTGCGCCTCGATGATGAGGCCGTCGAAATTCAGGTCCATAGCCTGCTGGCTGATGGGCGCAATCATTTCCCTTTTACCGCCGATGTGCGAGGGGTCGCAAATGATGGGCAGGGTGGGGAGTTGGCGGTGCAACTCTATGGGGATATGCCACTGTGGGATGTTGCGGTATATTTTTTTGTCGGACGAACTAAAACCGCGATGTATTGCTCCGATGCGACGGATGCCCGCGTTGTAAATCCGTTCGATGGCTCCAATCCACAGGTCAAGGTCGGGATTCACGGGGTTCTTGATAAGCACCGGTATGTCGGTTCCTTCGAGGGCGTCGGCAATTTCCTGTACCGAAAATGGGTTTACGGTGGTGCGAGCGCCTATCCAGAGAATATCCACATCGTTAGCCAGGGCTTCGCGCACGTGCCTGGCATTAGCTACTTCCACTGCTGTGTACATGCCCAGTTCGGATTTTACACGTTTCAGCCAGGTGAGCGCTTCTGCACCCACACCTTCGAAGCCACCCGGTTTGGTACGGGGTTTCCAGACTCCTGCCCTGAAAATTTTTACACCTATATTCGATAATGCTTTGGCTGTTGCCATTACCTGTTCTTCGGTCTCGGCGCTGCATGGCCCCGAAATAATCAGGGGTCGCTTCGGGTCAACGCCCGGTAGTAATATTGATTGTAGTTCCATAATGAAGCCCCCTCTAACTCCCCCTCATGGGGGAGAATAACTTCCGCGAGAGGTTAACGGTTATGATTAATTTGTAAATGTTTTTTAAAATTTATCCTGTAAATTATATAAACCTTATATGTTCCCTGTCTGGTTAGATTGTAATTCTTCTGATCACTTCCTCCAGCATACTTTCGGGGCTGCAAAGCGAGATGCGCAGGTATCGTTTTCCCTTGTCGCCGAAAATAAACCCTGGGGTGATAAATACATTTTTTTCGTACAGAATTTTGTCTGCTATTTCGCCTGCGTCCTGCCATTTATCTGCTATTTTTCCCCACACGAACATGCCCACCTGGTTTTTGTCGCAGGTACATTCCAGTGTATCCATAATACGGTACGCCAGTTCGCGTCGGCGGGCGTACACCTCATTCATCTTATCGTGCCATTCATCGGTGTTTTGCAACGCTTGCACGGCGGCTACCATCATGGGACGGTACATGCCCGAGTCGACGTTCGATTTTACGTTCAATACCCATTTCACAAACTGCTCATTACTTGCCAGCATGGCCATACGCCATCCGGCCATGTTATGCGATTTGCTCATCGAATTGAGTTCGATGCAGATGTCTTTGGCTCCAGGGATGGAGAGGATGCTCAGCTTCCGGTCGTTGAGGATAAAGCTGTAGGGGTTGTCGTTGCAGATGACTATGCTGTGTCGTTTTCCGAAGGCAACCAGTTTTTCGAACAGTTCCACACTGGCATTGGCACCGGTGGGCATGTTGGGATAATTTACCCACATGAGTTTCACATTCGATAAGTCCGTTTTTTCCAGCGCGTCGAAATCGGGTTCCCAGTTATTATTTTCGTCCAGATCATAACTGATGATGTTGGCTTCGCAAATGCGGCTGGCGCTGCTGTAGGTTGGGTATCCGGGGTTTGGCACCAGCACTCCGTCGCCGGGGTTAACAAAAGCTAGTGTGATGTGCAGAATACCTTCCTTCGATCCGATGAGCGGTTGAATTTCAGTTTTCGGGTTGAGTTCCGTATTGTACCAGCGTTTATACCAGGCGGCAAGTCCGTTTCTTAGTTCGGGAATTCCGGTGTAGCTCTGGTAACCGTGAACGTTGGGTTTTCGGGCTTCGGTGCAGAGTGCATCGATGGTCTCTTCCGAAGGGGGAAGATCGGGGTTGCCGATGCCCAGGTTGAGCACATCCTTTCCCTGAGCCCTCATCTCATCTATTTCGCGCAGTTTTTTCGAGAAATAGTATTCCGAAACACTGTTGAGCCGGTTAGCTGGTTGGATTAGTTCCTGTCCACCAGCCCCCTCAAAGGGGAGCAAAGAAGCATTATTTGAAGTTTGTGACATTGTTATATATATTACTGTATTGTTTTTCTATTGCATTAATATCTAATCAGTAACTCTCTTAATTCCACCTTCAGGGGGTTAGGGGGGTAATTTGTGAATTATTTAGTCTTCGGGAGTTTTTCCTTCGCGGTATTCGCCCAGTATCTGAAACTCTTTGGTCAGAGGTTTTATCGCATCGAGCGATTGCCGGTAGCGTTCATAATCGTCAAAGGTCAGGTTGATGTAAAACTGATATTCCCACTCCCGTCCGAGGATGGGCAGCGACTGAATTTTGGTCAGATTCATGTGGTAAAAAGAAAGGATAGAAAGAACTTTCGACAGGCTGCCTTCTTCGTGGGGCAGGGTGAACACGAGGGTGGATTTGTTCAGCGCTATTTGTCTGTTCATTTTATAAGCCAGGTCTGGTTTGGCAATGATCAGGAACCGCGTGAAGTTGCGTTTATTCGTTTCAATACCTTCAGCGATGATTTCAAGTCCGTAGAGTTCGGCTGCCAGTCGGCTGCAGATGGCTGCCCGTCCGGATATTTTATTTTCGGCAATTTCCTTAGCAGAGAGGGCGGTGTCGTCGCTTTCCACAGCTCGGAGGTTTTTGTGCGCGTCCAGAAAATCTTCGCATTGCATCAGCGCGATGGGGTGGGAGTAAACCTCATGTATATCATCCATTTCTTGTCCCGGTAGCGCTGCCAGCTGATGCGAGATACGCAGTTTGTATTCACCTATTATCAGGCAGCCGCTTTCGCGGAGCAGGTTGTGATTTTGGAGCAGGCTACCCGCTATGGTGTTTTCTATGGCAATAATTCCCAACAGACTCTCGTCGTCGTCAATTGCTTTGAATACGTCTTTGAAGGTTGCACAGCAGACTATTTCCACATCTTCATCCTCAAAGTATCCACGGGCAGCTATTTCGTGGAATGCTCCGCTTACTCCCTGTATGGCTATTCGTTTTGTCATAAGTTATTTTTTGTTTGATACATATTGTATAAAAAAATCCTGCCCGAAGACTTCGAGCAGGATTTTTAATATCGTATAATTCGTTTATTTATTTCAAAATTTACATATATCGTATCCTGCTCTCACCTGCTAAAGTAAAAGTAAAAATAAAAATATGCAAACCAGGTATTCATTTTAGAAATATAGATATTTTGAATTGAACGGTACAAAAGTAATACAATTTTCAAAAATAATATCATAATGTCTGATTTTTTTCAAAATAAATTCTAAAATGTTGTTTTTTCTGGTTTCTTTATAAGATTTCATTTAATTACCACTATCATAGTTGCTTTTAAGATAGATAATATAGTTGGCCGATTATTGTGCTTCGTTACTTTTATTAATGATTGCTAATTATTGAAGTTTTTCATCCAGTAAGTTAAAAGATATAACAAGAAATATTTATTATCTTTGAAGCCAGAAAAAATCAATCAATATCTTAACAATAAAAATTAATTCTATGACTAACAAAATTGAAAAAAAGAGCTACGCGTTGCCAATTGCGATGATGTTTGCTCTGTTCTTTATGATTTCATTCGTAACCGGCTTGCCAAGTCCAATGGGGGTTATTGTGGCCAAACAGTTTGGCGCATCAAACTTCGAGTCTCAGTTAGGATTTTTGGCTAACTTCATTGCCTATGCGTTTATGGGTATTCCGGCAGGTCTGATGCTCAAAAAAATCGGTTACAAAAAACTGGCTCTCGTTGCAGTAACTGTTGGTTTTACAGGAGTTGGCATTCAATGGTTATCAGGTCAGGTTGGAAGTTTTACCGTTTATCTGATCGGTGCTTTTGTTGCAGGTTTCTCCATGTGTATGCTTAATACTGTTGTTAACCCGATGCTTAATACCCTCGGTGGTGGTGGTAACAAAGGAAATCAGCTCATCCAGTGGGGTGGTACCATTAATTCATCTGCTGCTACAATCGTTCCTATTCTTGTAGGTTATCTCATGGGCGACGTAGCCGGACGTACTATCGACAAAGCAAGCCCTGCTCTGTTTATTGCTATGGGCATTTTTGCTTTAGCATTCATTGTTCTGTTTATAGTTGATATACCTGAACCTCACATTCAGAAAGTATCTGAAAAGAAAGTAAAAGATACGCACAGTCCACTTTCTTTCCGTCACTTTATTCTGGGAGCTATCGCTATTTTCATTTATGTTGGTATCGAAGTTGGCATTCCAAGTACTGCCAATCTGTTCATGACTGCTCTTCCTTCGGCTGCGAATCCCGGTTTGGGAATTGACGCAGGTACTGCTGGTATTGTTGTAGGTATTTACTGGCTGCTTATGTTGGTTGGACGTTTGGTTGGCGCATCGGTAGGAGCTAAAATCTCCAGTAAAACAATGTTGACTTTTGCTTCTTCGGTAGCTATGGTTTTCATCTTGCTGGCTATTTTCATGCCGGTATCAACTACAATCAATATGCCGGTTATAACCAACACATTCTCTTTTGCTCAGGTTCAGGTGCCTGTTAATGTGTTATTTATTATTCTTTGCGGTTTGTGTACTTCCATTATGTGGGGTGGTATCTTTAACCTGGCTGTCGAAGGTCTTGGTAAATATACAGCTGCTGCTTCCGGATTATTCATGGTTATGGTTTGCGGTGGTGGTCTCATTCCTGTATTGCAGGGATTTGTTTCCGACAATTTTGGCTTCCTTTCCAGCTATTGGGTAATGTTCCTTTGCCTCGCTTATCTGTTATTCTACGGAGTAATCGGTTCTAAAAATGTAAATAAGGATATTCCTGTTGAATAATTTATAAAAACTATTATTTATGACTATGGAAATGGAAAAACCTTATGTAATAGGTATTGATATGGGTGGTACGAATACCGTTTTTGGTATTGTGGATGCCCGCGGTAATGTTATAGCTAAAGGCGCGATCAAGACAGATAATCCTGATATTAATTCATACATCAGCGACCTTAAAACTGAACTTGATAAACAAATCGAAGTTGTTGGAGGTATTGAAAAAATTAAAGGAATTGGAGCGGGTTGTCCAAATGGTAACTTCTATACCGGAAACATTGAGTTTGCCCCAAATCTGCCTTGGAAAGGCGTAGTACCTTTTGCCAAACTTCTACAGGATACATTTGGTGTACCGGCAGCTATTACCAACGATGCCAACGCGGCTGCTGTGGGTGAAATGACTTATGGTGTAGCGCGCGGTATGAAAAACTTTATCATGATTACACTGGGAACCGGTGTTGGCAGTGGCATTGTTATCGATGGAAAAATCGTGTATGGTCACGATGGTTTCGCTGGTGAGCTTGGTCACGTTCGCGTTGTTCGCAATAACGGACGTGTCTGCGGTTGCGGACGTGAAGGTTGTCTTGAAACTTATACTTCTGCTACTGGTGTGGCACGTACTGCCCGTGAAATTCTGGAAATGTGCGATACTCCAAGTGTATTAAGATCTATAGAGTTAAAGAGCATCACCTCAAAAGATGTATATGATGCAGCTATGGAAGGCGATGAAATAGCAAAAGAGATTTTCGAATATACCGGAAAAATTCTTGGTGAAGCTTTGGCTGATTTTATTGCCTTCAGTGCTCCGGAAGCTATCGTGTTGTTCGGTGGCCTGGCTAAATCCGGCGATTTAATTCTGAAACCCGTAGTGGATAACATGGAGAAAAATCTGCTATCTATCTGGAAAGGTAAAGTGAAAGTGCTGTTCTCTGCACTGAAGGAAGCCGATGCTGCCGTACTGGGAGCAAGCGCCCTTGCCTGGGAACTCTAAATCATTTCCTTTATAAAATAAGTAAGCCGGTTCATTGTTGGACCGGCTTTCTTATTATCTGTTGAATAATATACCGAATTGCAGCGTAGGATTGTACAGGAATTTATTGTCATAATTTGCAATCAAATATACTCCCTGAAGTGTAAACGAGATTTTGGAGTTCAACGCATAGTCAACACTCAGGATGGGGGAGTAAACCAGTGCCGGATATTTTGTCAGATATGCATCGGTGAGCTTATTTTCTGACTGTGATTGGACATGGAGATTTTTCACCGAGCCCATACCTGCAAATCCGGACAGTGTGTACCTGAATTTGCCCGATTTATGACTTACCCCGGCAAACGGTCCGCCGTAACCTAAACTGATATATGAATTATCAGAACCTTCGGTAATGTATTTCGTTCGCTGACTTCCACCATAAATTCCGGCAGTGAAATAATCGGAAATATAAAATCGCAAAATTCCACCTATGGAGTTACTATTGTTCTTCAAAGTCTGATAATCGGTACTGGTCGTTGTGTAGCCGGGCTGATAAAACAACATACCACCGCTGTACAGATTGCTTTTGTTGTTTTGTGAAAAAACATGCATTGTGATTAGCAAAAATAGTAAACTCATGACGTGTATCTTCATTGTGGATAGTTATTTTTGTGTATTTCAGAAGGAATTGGTGAAAAAAAATAATCCCTGACAGTTTGTCAAGGATCGTTATCAGGAAGTGCGCAAGATGAGACTCGAACTCACACGCCGGAACCGGCACTACCCCCTCAAAGTAGCGTGTATACCAATTTCACCACTTGCGCATTTAGAATTATTTGTGCCCAAAACAGGACTCGAACCTGCACAGCCTTGCGGCCACTAGTCCCTGAAACTAGCGTGTCTACCAATTTCACCATTTGGGCAAATGATCAGGGAGAAAAAAACGAAACGTTAGGTTTCGTCTGTTTTTTTGAGCGAAAAACGGGACTCGAACCCGCGACCCTAACCTTGGCAAGGTTATGCTCTACCAACTGAGCTATTTTCGCAAAAACTTATTTTTAATTGCGGTACTTCCCAATCACTCTCGGGATATCGTTTCCTGCAATTGCGGTGCAAATGTAAGCATTTTTTTTAGTCGGTGCAAATGTTTTTTTGAAAAAACGAGTAAAAATCCCCTCAGATGACATTATTCAATGATATTTCTGATTTCTTTCAAAAGAAATGCCTTTGTTTTTACACCAGTGAAACGCGAAATTTCTTTACCATTCCGAAATAAAATCATTGTCGGGATGCTGCGAATATTATATTTATTTGCCAGCTGACGGTTTGCATCCACATCTACCTTGCCCACATAATATGCGTTATTGTTTTCATCAGTGGCTACAAGTTCATTAAGTATTGGGGCTTGCATCCGGCAGGGTGCACACCAGGTTGCCCAGAAATCTACCAGTATAATTTTTCCTTTTATCTGCTGATGAAAATTCCGGTCGGTCAGGGTAATTATTTTTTCATGATCTTCCACTTTTGGTGTATTTTTTAACTTATACCGGGAATATGCAATCAGCACAGTTAACGCAAGAATGACTACGGTTGTAATTAATAATACTGTTGTCATGATTCGGTTGTTTTCTTGAATTCGTTGTATGGATTATGTTTATGTTCGCGATCTTTTACCACGAGAGTGGTTGCTGGTGCCTTCGATTTCATGTTGAAAATAATATCATGCCCCATGCACAATCCGAATGAAATATTCAGCTCAGTATTGTTTTCAGCCAGAAAATTTGCCTGACCAGCCGGATTGCAGGAGGTACCGCGTGCCGTTTCGTCATCCAGCATTTCAGATGCCGGCACTTTGCCATACTTGCAATCCACGGAGTAAACTTCAAACTTTCCTGCAAGCCGTTCCTTCAGTTGCATGGCTTCGCGTGTCATTCCTACACAATGCGCAATTCCAATACGTTTCACCCCCGTATTTTCCGCATATTTTATCAGTTCAGTCACACGATTCTGACCCATCAGCAGCGAGTCTTCAGCAGCCCGCATAAGTTTCAAATCTTCTTTAGAATATAAATCTTTCATGCCCTCTTAATACTTATTGGAAATTTCAATAAAATCAGCTAATGTGCTATTTCAATTTTAATGACCAAAAACTATAAACTATTGACTATTAACTATCTGCTTCCTTCCATTCCCATCAGTTTGAAGTAATCAAACCACTTGTCTTCGGGTAGCTGTATCTTGTAAAGTGTTTCCAATGATTTTCTCTCATCCTGATTGTTTGCAAGTACATTATACATGTGTATCAGGTTTGACGATTTTATGTTGCCGCCACAGTGAACAAAAACCTTTTTGCCTTTTAATCCGTTCATAATACCTTCAAATATGGTATAATGAAACTTTTTCAGATTGGAACAATCCACAGGGAAATGAACGTAATGCATACCGGTTTTTTCAATAATCAATGCTTCATTTGCCAGCGCATTTCGGGTACTGGCCGGTGAAAGATTAACGATTGCTTCAAAACCCAGTTCTTTCAGTTCGGCAAACTCTGCTTCGGAAGGCTGGGCTCCCGAAGCAAGTTTGTAGTTATATTGATAATACTTTTCAATCATGACCTCTAATACTTAAAATTCTTTTGAAATTGACATAGCTGCGATTGTGCCGTCAGCAACAGCAGTCGTTATCTGACGATATTTCTTGCTGATTATATCCCCTACGGCATATACATCGGGCAAACTTGTCTTCTTGTCTTCGTCAGCAATTATATAACCCCAGTTGTCCAGAGCGGGCAGTGTTTTGCCAAGTACGGAAACGTTGGCTTTGAAACCGATGAATACGAAAACACCGTCAGCTTCGAGTTCGCTCAGTTCTTTTGTTTTCAGATTTTCAACGGTAGTAATCATTTTATCACCCCTTTTTTCGAATTTTCGGGGTTCATGTTCGTACATCACTCTGATTTTTTCGTTGGCTTGCAGATTCTCTATGGCTGTCTGGTTGGCAGTCAGTTTGTCGAACTGATGAACCATTGTTACTTTTCTGGCAAATTTGGTGATAAACTGTGCTTCTTCAACGGCAGAATTCCCGCCGCCTATGACAGTAACATCTTTATCCACAAAGTATTTGGCATCGCATGTAGCGCAGTAGGAAATGCCTTTCCCTTTCAGCTCGTTTTCACCCGGAGCATTCATCGTGTTGGGCGATGTTCCGGTTGCAATGATGATTTTCCTTGCTTTTATGGTTTCAAATTCATCAATAACGATTTCTTTCTTTGCAAGATCCACCGAAGTCACATCCACTGCCACTTTAAAGTCGATGCCTGTTTGTTTAGCTTGTTCGCTCATGTAATGTGCCAGCATAAATCCCGGTTGAGGTTCTACATAACCGGGATAGTTTGAAACCTGATGCGTGATGCCCATATATCCTCCCGGTAAAGCAGGATCAATGAGTACTGTTTTGAGTTTGGCTTGTCCAAGATACATACCGGCTGTCAATCCGGCAGGACCACCGCCCAGAATGGCTACGTCGTATTCCGATACTGTATGCTTCTGACGGGATTTTATCGCTTCAATTTCTTCGGAACTAATCATTTTATTCAGCCGTTCCTGAATTTCGGCTTTTTTAATTCCACCACTGATGGTGTCGAGGATTTGCTTACCGTCCTCGAAAAACAGCAGAGTAGGTGAGGAGCTTACGCCCAATTGTGTAGCTAGTTCACGATTTCCCTGACGGAACATTTTCACGAATTTGATTTTATCACCGTATAGCTCGGCCATGGCTTCAAATTTTGGCGCCAAAGCTTCACAGGGAGGACATTCTGTCGAATAAAAGTCAAGTACTACTTTACCTCCTTTGAGTACTTCTTTCTGAAATTCAGATGCATTAATTTCTTTCATAAAAATTTACCAACCCTGATCCCTGAGCAGGGAAAAAGGGATTTTAATTAAATGTTGTATGTTATTGAATAATTTTTTCTCTACTAAACAAACAGAAATGATATATGTTCATTTGTTCATATAATGTGTTGTAATTTCTTTCTAATATATAGATTATTTCAGTTTTTATCAGGATCGATGCAGATATGCTGCTGCTCCCAAGCTCAACAATTCCTTTATCGGTCTGCAATCAGGAGCATTGGTTGAACCATTTTTGTTCTTAGCGACCGACGCGCAGCCTCCACCGCAAACCAAAGCTACCTCGCAGGTTTTGCATTTTTCTATAGTGGTGATGTCTCTGTCCTGCCACTGGCTGATGGCTTCTTCGTTTTTGGTCACTACAGGATAGAAGGTACCCAGTTCTTCACCTTTTTTACCCACAGTAGCTGTGCACGAATAGATGGTTCCTGTAAAATCAAACGCCCATTCGGTTTTACACGCCGGACAACTGTCAAACAGGGGTGAGGGTAATTCTTCGTTTTCAGCTATATATTTTGCAATGGAAAATCCGGGTTTGTAAAATTCGATGATTTCCGGGTAAACTTTAATGAGTTCGTAGATACGTTCGTACAATTCTGTTCTGGTGTAGAGCTTTTCTGGTGAACTGTTACATACGTGCAGCTCATAATTGCGTCCGATCTGTGTTTTGAACAGCGGTGATGCTGTCCAGCCTTTTTCGATAGCAAAGCGTGCCAGTTCAGGCAGATTTCCAAGATTGTCCTTATCCGCAACCATTCGCAGGTTTACTGAAATGTTGTTTTGCAAACAACGATCAATGCCTTCAATGATTTTGTCGAAGGTGGATTGTCCGCCTTTCATGTAGCGGCGGCTGTCGTGAACACTTTTTGTGCCGTCAAGAGTTACCTGCACTTCGCGAATGGAAGCCGTTTTCAGCAAATCGACATATGAAGCCAGTGTGTATCCGTTTGTGACAAAAGCCACGTCCAGATTTGCCTCAGTCGATTTTTGGAGCAGATATTCAATGATTTTTCGCTGACTTTCGCCCGGAAGCAATGGCTCGCCACCAAACACGGTAATATATTTTTTTCTCCCGGCAAACTGAGTGCCGATGTAATTAAAAAACGCATCCACAACTTCGGTGGTCATTTTGCTTTCGGCAGGACTGTAACCCTCCTGATAGCAATAGGAGCAGGCAAAGTTGCAGGAGTAATTCGGTACGAAAAACAACTGAATTTCATCTTCCTCGCGGGTATCAATAAAATCAAGATAAGCCAATTTAAAGGCTCTCTTTTCCTCATTTTCCTCAACCAGGTAGTTTCTTTCGGAAAATTCACCGTTTGCATCCAGTCCGTTTTGAAGAAAATTCAGTTCTTCTGCTGAAACAAAGTCAGCAGATTTGTAAAGCGGATTAACGATGAAATAATCACCGCTGTCTTTGACCGGTACAATAATATTGTGTTTGGACCCCCTAACTCCTAAAGGGGAATTTTGAGTTGTGCTCACTTTATGAATTATTTATTCTACTTGTAATTTCCTTTTTATCTTCCATAGGTTAACATTAAAATTCGGTACTACCAAATTTTAGGATTTTAGATAAGTCCCTAAAGGAGAGTATTGTTCCCCTTTAGGGGCTAGGGGTTGTTTAGTCGTGACAACCAGCAACAAACTTCGAAACTTTGGCACAGCATTGCGCTTGTTTCGGTTGTTTTGCGTTTTTAGTTACACTAACATTTTTTACTACACTTTTCATTTTCTTTGAATTATAATTGATTTATATAGCTTCATAATATTTCCTCTTCAAGCGTTAAGGTGCCGTCAAAAATCTTTATTTCTCCCCGTATACCGTGAAACTAGCCACTTCGGCTTTTCCTTTGGCGTAAGGTTCGCTTTCTTCCAGTATTTTTATGTTGCTGAAACCGGCTTCTTCAAGCATGAAGAGGTATTCAGCGCGTGTTACCGCGCCTGCCCAGCATTCGGCAATGGCTTCAGGATCATTTCTGTATTCGTCGGCAATTGGCAAAGTGGCATAAATATCGCTTACCACAAATCGTCCGCCAGGTTTCAACACCCGATATACTTCGCTCCATACAGCTTCTTTGTCTGAACTGTGGTTGATGGTGCAGTTGGATATGACGACATCAATGCAGTTCTCGTTCAGAGGCAGTTTCTCCATTTCAGACTGAATAATCTCAGCATTTTTGATATCAAACTTTTCAATATTCCTGCGAGCTTTTGACACCATCCCGTCCGAAAGATCAATGCCGTAAGCAAAACCGCCCTCACCGGCAGCTTCTGCCATCCGGATCACATCGTTTCCACGTCCGCTTCCAAGGTCCAGACAGATTTCATTCAACTTTACGTTCGCGTGATTTATAGCAACACCGCAGGACAGACAACAGCTGGTTTCGCTCAGACTTGTGTATCTTGCGTTGATTGACTGTACGCTCAGTTTTAACGAAATAGTATCGGTAGCTTTATTTGGTTTATTTTCGATCAGCATCGTTGTTTTAGCTTTGATTTTGTCATTAATTTTTTATTCCGAATAATTCGGTGCAAATATATGAATAATCTTTCATATTACAATAGTATCACTTGCTTTTACATAATATTTTTTGAAAACAATTTATTTTCAGCGATTAAAGTTACTAAAAATGATTATTACATTCCTTTCAGTCGGGATTTTTTTTTATTTATTTTTGTACTGAATGTTTAATGTGATGGAATATAAATAGTAAAAACAGTGAAAAATCGTTTTATTTCGGGATTTAAATTATAATATCTATATTTGTAGTCATAAACGAGAGCCTATCTTTAGAGCTGTTATTATCATATTTATATTTATTTGAAGGAATAAAATGCTAAAAAAAGATTTACAACCGGAATTTGTACAAAGTTTATGCGAAGACAGCGATAAAGTACTGCAATTTCTTGCCGATGTGAAATGGGAAAAGGGTTTTGTGTGTCATAGCTGTGGTCATACTAATTTCTGCAGCGGAAAAACTCTTGCATCAAGACGTTGTACGCGCTGTAAAAAAGAAGAATCGGCAACTGCTCATACGATATTTCACAACTGTAAATTTCCTGTAAACAAAGCGTTTTATATTATTTACACAATTTGTTTTGAGAAAAAGAAACATTCTGTCAATGAATTAGCGGATGAACTTTGCGTAAATCCGATGACCTGCTGGAAGTTTCGAACTAAAATAAAGAAATGTATTCAGAAACATCAGGATACTTCGGAAGATGAAATTGATGTTAAGGAAATACT
>DAONDU010000018.1:0-22909 GCA_035402725.1 Paludibacteraceae bacterium
CGCTTATGGCGGATGGGGATTCCGTAACACTACCAGTGGCGATGTTGTTCGCTACAAAAATAACCAGCTACAGGCAAGCGGTAATATCGAAGATAATACATTCGTAAATATAACGAAAGGCGAAACCTTTGACAACGGAACGGTTTATACGGTTGACAGAATGTTGCAATACTCAAATCGGGAAACTAGCCCATCGACCAAGGAAGGCTGGAATTCAAATTCATTGTGGTATTACCTACAGCAAACCGCCCGTGAAAATATCAATGTAACCCAGTTTGTGGATTATATACAATATGCACTAAAAAGCACAACCACAGATGAACTGAATGGCATCAGCGAAAATAATTTTTATACGATAATGATGCCCAATAATAACGCCATTACCCGCGCAAGAGCCAATGGCGATCTGCCAAGTCTGGACAGTCTGAAAAACGGACTGCTGGCTCAGTCAAGAATAGATATCGCTGTCAATTTCTGTAAAGCTCATTTTCTCGAAGGATTTGCATTCCCTGACGATAAACAGCCTTTTCTTTACCCCTATAATGTAAACTCGCCCACAATGAATATTGTATCCACCTGCAACCGGTACAATAACGAAGCGTTGAGATTTATCAATCAGCGTACGTATGTAATTGTAAGCAAAGATGCATCGGGTACTCTTTCATTCACACCAGATAATGTATATCTCAATGGAAAGCTCGCAATAAGCGGTTCTTTTGGAATGACCACTCCGGCACCGCGTGTTATGACAGGCACAACCAAAACCGGATATAACGGTTACAGAAGTAACCGCATTGCAGGAAGAGCTATTCATCATGAATTCACCAATTACTTCAAATTCAAAATCATTAATCCTTAAAAATCGCTGACAACTCAAAAAGAATAAGCGTATTACCACAAAAAATTTATTGCTTAAATTTCTGACATTAAAAAGAATAAGTACATGAAACGAGCATTTATACAGATGTTAAAAATAAAAGACCTTGTTCAATGCGGGTTTCATGCGACAACAATAAAAATAAATAACGAACGCATGAAAAACTCAATTAAAATATATTGTTTTGTGCTGGGATTACTGTTATCACTACCCCTTGTGTCGCAGGCACAAACTAAAACAATTATTAGCGGAAAGATACGTGATGTAAATGGCGAAGCTTTAATTGGTGCAACGGTAATTGAAAGAGATAAAGATAATCGTACACTGGCAAGTGCTATTACCGATATCGACGGTAACTTCACCATCAACATGACGAATACGAATAATAGCCTGGTATTCAGATATGTGGGATTTCAGGAAAAAATAATCGTTCCCCGCACACAACGTGTAATCACGGTTGTACTGGAAGATTCCAACAAAACCCTGGATGAAGTGGTAATTACTGCCAAGGTACAAAATAGTCTCGGAGGGCTCAATATCGATGAGCGTGATCTTTCGATGGCGGTGTCAAAAATCTCGATGGATGAACTCGAAGGAGTGCACACTTCTTCCATCGATGATGCATTGCAGGGACGTATGGCCGGTGTCGATATCGTAGGTGGTACCGGTAACCCCGGAGGCGGTATGGCTATTCGGGTGCGTGGTCTTACTTCGCTGAATGGAAATAACGAACCGTTAATTGTGGTGGATGGCATACCGCTTGAAACAAAGATCGGTTCTTCTTCCAGTTTCGACTTTGCAACAGCTACCGAAGAAGAATTTTCGCAGATGTTAAATATTCCTCCCTCTGATATTCAAGATATTGTAGTGTTGAAAGATGCTGCTGCTTCAGCCATTTACGGTTCGAGAGGAGCTAACGGAGTACTGATGATTACCACCAAACGTGGTTCCATTAGTCCTCCCAAAATTGATGTTCAGACCACATTCACACTGAATGCTCCCCGCCCGACTCTTCCCACCTTATCGGGTTATGAGTATGTTACACTGGTCAATGAAGCTATGTTTAATGCAGGAAAAGTGCTCAATACAGCAACTTACCCTGAACTTGCCTATGATCCCAACAATCCCGAGTATTATTACAACTATTCAAATAACACCGACTGGGTTGGAGCACTTACCAAAAACGGTTATGCCCAGGACTACAATATCTCTTTATCAGGTGGTAGTAAAAAGGTTCGATACCGTTTCTCAGCCGGATACTGGGACGAAACCGGAACATCTATCGGCACCGGATTTCAGCGACTGAATACCCGTGCAAACCTTAACTACACCGTGTCTGACAAATTGCGTTTCGTTGCCGATATCGCTTACTCAAATTCCACGACGCAGTCCAACTTTATTCCCGAAGCTTCCAATAATATGAGTGGCGACTTGTGGAGTAAGGCCTATATTAAGATGCCAAATCAAAGTATTTATTACTACAACGTATATGGCGAACTGACTTCGCAATATTTCACTCCCTACTCCAACATTCAGGGTAAATACCCCAACGTGTACAATCCTGTGGCCATGGCCAATGACAGTCGGGTGGACAAGGGAAGTGTAAGCGCGCTGCCTAAATTTTCGTTGATTTACGACTTCAATCCTCAGTTGCAGTTTTCATTTGATATCGGTTTGTCGATAAACAACAATAAAACTCAGTTGTATTTACCTCAGACAGCCAGTGGCCTAGAATGGAACAACAGTTCTACCAACTGGGCTTCGGACCGCGATGACGACTCGTTTACTGTACAAACTTACAGCAAACTCCGATGGATCCCGACATTCAAGGATAAAAACAAACACAGACTGATTGGTCTGCTGGGACTTAATACTTATGACAGCCGGGGTAGCTCATATTCCGAGTCGAGCAGCAACCTGCCTTCTACTATGTTACAGGATCCTTCCATTGCATCCAGGGTGTATCCTAGTGGTTCAATCGGAGCCGGTTTCTCGCAGTCGCGTCAGCTATCACTGTATGCCAATCTGAATTATACATTTATGGACCGCTATATTATTTATGGCAGTATCCGTACCGACGGTGATTCGAAATTCGGGAAAAACTACCGTTACGGAATTTTCCCGGCGATATCCGGACGATACAGAATTTCAGGCGAATCGTTTATGAAAGAAATAAAATGGATCAATGAATTATCATTAAGAGCTTCATGGGGTTTGAATGGTAATCCGCCAAACAGTAATTATATGTACTACAGCAAGTACAACAATTACGACTGGAATTATCTGGGTAACACAGCCACATATCCCGCATCCATTTCTCTGGATAACCTGCATTGGGAAGTATCCACTCAGAAAAATATCGGTTTGAATTTCGAAGGATTTGACAATCGTGTCAACATGGAATTTGAATATTATATCAAAACCACTGTGGATGGTATCGGCACATCGGCGCTTCCGTCAACCTCCGGATTTTATAATACAACTATGAACCTGAACACTGTGGAAAACAGAGGATGGGAATTCAACATTCAGAGTACACCCTACCGGAATAAAAGCTGGAAAGTGGATTTGAGTTTCAATGTTTCACGCTCTCAGAATTATCTGAGAAAATTATCGGAATATGCAGGAACAGAATCCGGAACCTGGCAGGCTAATGGTTCATACCTCATCCGGAATGTACTCAACCAGCCCTATGGCTCATTTTATGGCTATATGTACAATGGAGTATATCTGAATCAGAATCAGACAATTGCTATTGATAAGAAAGGTAATCCTATTTACACCATGGGTCAGACCGGAGAGATGGAACCGGTTTATATGCGGTTCAACTATCCCTCTATTGGTTATATTTTCCAGCCGGGCGATGCCCGTTATGTTGACGTAAACAAGGATGGAAATATTAATCTGCAGGACGTTGTGTATTTAGGCGACTACAATCCATTGTTTACCGGAGGTTTTGGTCCCAGTATCAGATTTAAGAATTTTAGTTTGACAGGCTGGTTCCACTTCAGATACGGAAACGATGTCATTAATATGACCCGGATGAACATGGAGAAAATGTATAGCTTTGATAATCAGAGCAAGGCTGTTCTTAAACGCTTCAGAACTCCATTTGAACCCGGCAGCGAAGATCAGGCTCCTGCCGACTTGTTACCCCGCGCTTTGTATGCAGCCGGTTACAACTGGTTAGGATCCGATCGTTTTGTTGAAGATGGTTCCTTCCTGAGATGGAAAACAGTAACTGCAAAATACAACATGCCTAAAAAACTTATTAAGGGCATTGGTCTTCAGGATCTCAACTTGTGGCTGACTATGCAAAATTTATATACCTGGACTAACTATACCGGACAAGATCCGGAAGTAAGTCTGAGCAGTAACGGTCGTGACTATTCACGCACACCCAGACCCTACCAGTTTACCATGGGATTAAAAATTGGATTTTAATGAACAGATAAATGTAACACCGATATGAAGAACAAAATAATTATAGCAATTACCATCCTGCTTTCCACCGGTTTTTCGGCATGTTCCGGTTATCTCGATCTCGAACCTGTTGATGGCGTTATCGTAACCAAATTCTGGAAAAACAAAGAAGAGGTAAAAGATGCTTTGATGGGCTGTTATGCAAGTATGATGACTACGGGTGCCATGCAGGACTTTTTATTCTGGGGGGAACTCCGGGGAGACCTGATCAAGCCACGTGTAAGTGCAAATAACCTCTCAGCAATGAGCCAGTTCCAGAATGGTGACATTTCGCCAAACATGAGCTATTGTTCCTGGGGTGATATATATACAGTCATTAACAACTGTAATACAGTACTGAGTTTTGCTAAAGAAACTCAGAAACTGGACGGTTCCTTCTCGGATCAATTGTTGTCTGAATACGAAGCGGAAGCCAAATGTATAAGGGCGTTGATGTATTTTTATCTGGTTCGCACTTTCAGGGATGTACCTTATGTCACCACAGCATCGCTGAGCGATGCGCAGAATTACAGCGTACCGAAGACCGATGGCAGCCAGATAATCGACTCGCTCATTTCTGACCTGAAAAGCATTGACAGAGCCGAATTGGGAACAAATTACGGAATACCCTATACCTACGGATCAAAAAAAGAAGAGAACAAGGGTAGATTTACCCTGTGGAGCATGAAGGCTCTTCTTGCCGATATTTATCTGTGGAAAGATGATTATGAAAATTGTGTCAGTCAGTGTAATCAAATTATCAATTCAGGACAATTTACTCTTGTTCCTGTTCAGAATACACCTGTTGAAGTAATATCCATTTCTCCACCTGATACGATTACTGCCTATTATCCTTCGGAAGGTGACGTTGACAATATGTTTCTGAATATGTACGCGAATGGTAATTCTGTAGAAAGTATTCTTGAATTGCAGTTCGGAACTGATCATGAAAATCCATTTTACGATTTATTCAATCCGGTCTATGGTTCGCTGGTTGCCAATATGGAAATGATGTCCTCCGATCAGTTGTTTCCGCCCTCTGCTTTTGACCGTGGATGGTATGATATCCGGGGTGAAGGAGTTGATTACAAACAGGGTTACGTATGGAAATGGATCGGATTATCGCGTACATCTTATACCTATCGTACCGACGGCATGTCGTTTAGTAACTGGATTTTCTATCGCCTGGCTGATATTATTCTGATGAAAGCCGAAGCATTATGTCAGATGGGGAAAACCAGCGGAAATACAGCTCAACTGGTTGAATCGCTCGAATTAGTTAAAACCATCCGTAGCAGAGCCTGCGCACCCGAAACATCGAACGAAATTCAGGATGAGAATAATATTAACCCGAATGATCTGGAAAAATTTATATTAAAAGAACGTGCACGTGAATTTGCACACGAAGGCAAACGATGGTTCGATGTGCTCAGGAATGCCAAACGGAATAATTATGCAGGTATTTCCTACCTGATTGAACTGGCAGCATATGCTGCAAGTCCCGATAAAGCGCTGAGTTTGCAGAGCAAATGGGGTGGAGATTATAACAGTCATTATCTGCCAATTTCAGAAAGTGAGTTAAGAACAAACAAAGCATTAACACAAAATCCATTCTATGGAACACGTTAGTAACCTGAAAGTAAAAAAATCATTACACATGAAACAGTTGAAGAAAAATCAGATACAAAACATTATCGCTGCTTTGCCGGTATTGTTTATACTTTTGGCTTTTGGATTAAATTCCTGTCAAAAAGACATGGAGGGGAAAATCTATCAGCTATCCGATCAGAAGATGATAGATGAGATTTTGGAAAGCAAGGGTGATACCTTATCCTCATTCCTGAAAATTATTGATATATCGGGTCTGAGAGGCACTGTGCATGCTTATGGAACATATACCCTGTTTGCACCTACAAATGAAGCTGTTGATAAATATCTGACCGAAAACAGTCTGACATTAAATTCACTCACTGAAGTTCAGGCAGCCGAGATTGTTAAATATCACCTGATTGCCGATACTATTCGTTCTTTTGATTTTGTGGATGGAAGATTACCGGCCACCAACTTCAGCCGCCGCTATATTACAACTAAAACTATTTCAGATGCCACGGGAGTTTCGATAGAGGTCAATCGTCAGGGTAAAATTCTGCAAAAAGACCTTAAAGCAGCCAACGGATATGTTCATGTGGTAAATAGTGTTTTGAACCAGTCCCGGAAATCAATTAAGGATGTAATTAATGGTCTTCCGGACACATATTCATTGTGGAAAGAAGTCTATAATGCCTCCGGCATTCAGAAAACAATAGATGAAGCTCAGAAAACAAATCCGGATATTGTATTTACCTGCTTCATTCAGGACAACGAGGGATTTAAGTCTGCCAAAATTGGCAATATGGAAGAACTGATGACTGAACTACGGAAGAAATCACCGGATATTAAAGACGATGCACTGTTACTGTATAATTATGTGGCTTATCATATGACAGCCGGATTTACCTATGTAGTGGATCTGATGAACAAATCGGCACTCAATACATTAGTGCCCGGAGAAGTTATTGTGCTGAAAAAGGATGTGAACAGGGTACTCCTCAACGAATTCCTTATAGGTGGTGTACTCGAACCGGGAATCCTGGTGGACAGAACCAGTGAATATACCGATATGTCCTGTTCCGATGGTGTAGTTCATGACATTAACGGGAATATTCAGATTGTGAAGCGAAGCGCATTCAGGGTGTACTGGGATTTCACCGAGCAGCCTGAACTGATGGCAATGAAAAACTTCAGAAAAGCCGGAGCAAGTATATACATTGACAATACCGACTGCGCCGGTATAACCTGGGGAAAAACCTTTGCTACCGACAAATTGCAGTATTATTGTGGTGGATATCCTTCGACCATTACCAAGGACAATAACTACGTATATGGCGATTATTTCTATTTCAGGTTGTCGACCAATACCATGAAATGGATTGAATTTAAAACTCCGGTGCTTGTACCCGGAACATATAAAGTATGGTTGTCATACAGAGGTCTTACTACAGTTCAGCAAATCCGGACTATTTTCAAACAGGATGGTAAGGAAGATCAGTTGCTGGGAGTTATTTCTACCGGATATAATAAAACCCCGGGTAGTTACGGATTAACGGATTACAACAATGAATTCTTCCAGAAAGCACTGCTCGACGGGAATCGTTATCAGATGATCAATTCGCAGGGTTTCTGGAGTAACTCTAACAATTGTCAGGCAATGGGTATCATTCAGGTATTCACCACCGGACAGCATACATTACGCCTGGAGCCGCTGAATTCATCTCAGTTTACCACCTGGTGGGATCAGATCCTGTTTATCCCGATTGACGAAGATCAGGTTTGGCCAAAACAGGATAATACCGGCAAACTGATTTATCAGGAAACCCCTAAATGTGAGATTTATCCCTACTCCGACTGTTCGGTAGTGCCACCGTCGGAATAACAGAATAAAGGGATGTTATAACCCGGAGGGTTTGGCGGTGCTGACTCTCCGGTGATGGAATAAAAAAAATATTTGCATAAAAACAACTCCCGTTTTTCGGGATGAGTTTACCCGGTCAGCCGGGATAAGAGATGCTACAATTATAAAAAATAAAACATTTTACGCATGAAATCATTAGTAAAATACATGGCAGCTGCCTTCATACTGTTCATATTTACAGCCTGTGAATCGAAATGGGAAGAACATATAGCTGCAAAGGATTTAAGAGGCAAAACACTTTTTCAGGCCATTGCAGAAAATCCTCAAACATCCGTTTTTGCCTCGATATTGGAGAAAACCGGATATGATATGCTGCTCTCGGGAGATAAAATGCTTACCGTCTTTGCCCCTGTTAATGACGCGCTGGCTTCTGTCGATATGAACGATGTGGAAGGTTTGAAAAATTTGGTAAAAAACCACCTGGCATACTCCAATTACACCATTGTGGAAGACCATTTTTCATCCGACAGGATTGAAATGATCAATTCCAAGAATTATTTTGTAAATGGTTTGCAGATAAACGGCATCAGTCTCATAAAAGAAACCGGAAAGTTCAATTTATCTGCCGGCAACGGTATTTTACATTTAATGAACGGTGTTATTCCTGGTCAGAAAAATATCTGGGAATATCTTCAAACCCAGACCGGCAACCTGCAGGCAAAATTTATTAAAGACCAGGACCGGTTGATCATGGACATGACGAAAAGTGTACAGACAGGGGTTGATCCAAAGAGCGGAAAACCACTCTACGATACCGTTTGGATTAATAGAAATCCGTTCCTGAGCGCATATCCTATCGACGATGAAACAAAAAACTATACTTTCGCTTTGCTGCCAAATGAAGTAATTCAACGCATTGAAACCAAATATGCCAAATATTTTATCAAAGAGAATAAAACGTTGCAGGATTCGATTGTTCGCGCCGAACTGATAAAGGATTGTATCCTGGTGCCGGTTCTGATTACTGCCGATGGCCGCTATATTTCTGTTGACGGTGTTTTGATGGATATCAGCGCTTCAAAGATTCTGGAAACGTATGCCGCCTCCAACGGACGTATCTATAAGTTGTCCGATGCCGATGTGAAAATATATGAAAACAAGGTGAAAACCATCAAAATAGAGGGCGAAAATTACTTCAGTTTCTATGCCGACAACATGAATGCGTGGATGATGCGTTACAGGCCTACACTGAGTGGTGGTAAGGATATGACACTCAACAGCCCAACGTCCTATAATACGCAATATATTTATTCTAATCCCGATACTACCATTTCGGTGGCCATTGCACGCACTTTTGCTCCGAATAACTCATCTAGTAATGCCGGTAGAACCAACAACTGCTACATTGAGTACAGACCCGTAATAAACTCAGTGGCTTACAAGGTATACTGGTCTGGTTATGATGATTACTCCGATCATATCAATCAATCGGTTGCATTAAGCATCAAAACCGGAAAAGAAACAGTAAATGTCAACACATCTGTTACATGTATGTTTAGCCAGAAGATGCTGATCAGTTTTCCCGATAAACCGAGAGTAAGCCGTAAAGCATCTGATGGATCCATTGCCGACAATTTCAGCGAGACAACCGTACTTGCTTCCACCCGTTTCAAAGCAGGCGTACAGGAAGAAAAACAACTGTACAGATATCTTCGGGTCGAGGATGCAACTCAGGCTCCTTTCGGATTATTGCGCAAAAACGCGACTCCGACCGGCGAGGATGATTATTTCAGCTACTTTACGGGCACGGATACCTTTGGCGATAAGGAAACAATTATTTGTCCGACTTTCGGCGAAGCTACTGTATTTGTGGCTAATACGGCGGAATACAAAGCAACAAACTGCGGAATGGTATTTCTGGATTATATCAAACTGGTTCCGGTTGTTGACCCGAATGAATAAATAGAAAATAAGTGATTTGTAAACAATATATATTATGAGAATAGGTAAATATATCATCCCGTTTTTACTCTTATGTGTGGTTAATTATTCAACTGTAAACGCTCAGGCAAAGGATAATTTCACATATTCAGTTTCAGGTATTGTAAAAAGTGCCGAAACGCAGAAACCGCTGTCGGGGATTAGAATCGCTTTCAAGGATATGGAAACTACGCTGACAAATAATGAGGGACATTTCTCCATGAATCTGCCCTCCGGCAATGTCAATCTGACAGTGTCAGGGCCGGGATATGTGTCGAAGGTGATTTCCGTAAAAGGCAGAAAAGATATTGCCGTTGAGTTATATACAGAAGGTTTCCGGAGTGTGTTCGAAAATGTAACAACACCACAGGGAATTTCATCTCCCGTTGAGTTGACACATACCTGGTCGGCAATCAACGAAAATAACATTCTGAGCACTGCCATTACCAGCGACGAAGCCTTGCAGGGTAAAGTGTCAGGGTTAAATCTAATTCATCATTCAGGTGCTCTCGCGGCAGGCTCCAATATCTATATCAGAGGATTGAATTCGATGAATGCCGGTATTCAGCCTTTGATTATTGTTGACGGGATGCCTTACGAAAATACAGTATATTCTACCTCTTTACTTGGAAATTATTTCTCGAACCCGCTTGCTTCCATCGACATTAAGGATATTGAAAACATCACCGTACTGAAAGACGGAACATCGCAATACGGAGTAAAAGGGGCAAATGGTGTGATTCTCATACGCACACTGAAAGCCAAAGAAATGGGTACGAAAATTAATTTTCATCTCCATACCGGTGTTAATCTCGAACCGCTGGAAATTCCCGTACTAAATGCTACAGATCATAAACTGTTGATATCGGATATGTTGCAATCTACAGGAATGTCCGGGTCTCAGATTATGAATTTGCCTTACATGAATATGGAAAAACCGGTAAACCAGAAATGGGGATACGAAGGCAATGTGGATTACTACAGATACAACAACAACACAAACTGGCAGAAGGAAATATATAACCTCAGCTACAATCAGGACTATTACATGAACGTATTCGGGGGCGACGAAGTAGCAGTGTATGCGCTTGCAGTCGGGTACATGAGCCAGGATGGCATTGTGAAAAATACCAGTTTCGAACGGTTTAATACCCGGTTCAATGCCGAAGTTAACCTGAGCAAAAAACTGAAATTGTTTGCCAACATGAGTTTTCTTTTTTCAAACAGAAAACTGATTGACGAAGGTCCATCGACCAACAGAAACCCCTTGTATGCTGCACTGGTCAAAGCGCCTTTTATGGCTTCACATGTCAATAACCCCGAGGGAGCTGTTTCGCCGGTGATTGAAGATGCTGATGTTTTCAATAATTCCAACCCTTATTCACTGGTTAATACCAGCAGCCGGGATAATTCGCTGTTCCGTTTTGTCGGTAATTTCGAAGCAAAATACGATTTTAATAAACACTTGAAATTTAATGCTATCCTGGGTGTTAATTTCAACAAAGAAAGAGAAAAACTTTATTTTCCGAACCGGGGTGTATATTTCGATACGCTTTCCATCGGTCCGGTCGATAATGTGTCGCAACATCGGGTTGACAGGCTTTCTTCCATATATACCGAAGCAGCATTGAGTTATACCAATCTCTTTAATCTCGAACATAAACTTGACATAAGAGGCGGTATGAGAAATCAGACAAACCAGGCTCAGGACGATTGGGGAAAAACGGCAAATACCGGCTCAGACAGTTTCAAATCCATATCTTACGGTGATCCTTTATATCGCGTTATCGGAGGGCAGATCAGCAACTGGAACTGGCTCAATTTGTTTGCAACGGTTGATTACGGATTCCGTGATAAGTATTTCCTGAATTATACCATGTCGGCAGATGCTTCCTCCCGGTATGGCAGAGAGGCAAATCCGTTTTGTTTATATCCGTCAGCTTCAGCAGCCTGGCTCATCAGTGGCGAAGAATTCATGAAGGATGCCAGCCTGTTTGACCTGCTCAAACTGCGAATTGGCTACGGATTGTCAGGTAACGATGAAATAGGTAACTACAACGGTGTTCAGTATTACATTCCGCAAAGTTTGCTGGGTAGTTTTGGTCTGGTGAGAGGTAATCTCGTTGACCTGAATCTTAGACCGGAGAAAACAGCTAAAATGAATGCAGGTGTGGATGCCTCGTTCCTCAATGAACGTATCAATTTCAGTATTGACGTCTATAAGAATAATATCTCGGACATGATTTTGCGGATACCAACTCCGCGCGAAACCGGTTTCCCCTTCTATCTGACTAACGCCGGAAAAATGAGCAATACAGGTATTGATTTCTCGCTGAAATCCCGCATCCTGAACGGAACGCTTAAATGGGACGCAGGTTTCGTGGCTTCCGTTTATAAGAATAAAGTCACTGATTTGAAGAATGAAGAATACATCACCGAAATTTGTAACGGATACGTATTAACCCGCGTTGGACAGCCTCTCGGAGTATTTTACGGATACAAAACAGATGGTGTTTACGCTACACAGGCAGAAGCAGCGAATGAAGGCCTGATGATCCAAAAGGGCGGACTTACTTATCCCTTCAGTGCTGGTGACATGCGGTTTGTAAACACCGACAACACCAACAAACTGATAGATGAAAACGATAGAGTAATCATCGGTGATCCGAACCCGGATTTGTTCGGTTCAGTATTTACCGATCTGAAATATAAAAACTGGAGCTTGAATGTGTTCTGTACATACTCATTGGGTAATGATATTTATAATTACACCAGAGCCCAATTGGAAAGCATGAAAAACTTTGATAATCAGATACAGGCAGTCCTAAACCGCTGGAAAACTGAAGGTGACATGACCGATATTCCCCGCGCAGCGTATGGCGATCCGATGGGTAATGCCCGTTTTTCTGACCGCTGGATAGAAGACGGTTCGTACCTGAGGCTGAAATCGGTGACCCTGTCTTATCAAATGCCGTTTAAGTCGGATATCATTCGTTCCTGCACAATCTTTGCTTCGGGCGATAACCTGGCCACACTGACCGGATACAAAGGTCTGGATCCCGAATTCGCATTAGGACAAAGCCCGCTCTATAATGGAATCGATGCTACTTTTGTGCCTTTCTCCAGAACACTGTCAGTAGGAGTAAAACTTGATTTGTAAAAGAACTGGTAAAAAGCAAGATTATTAAATCAAAAAAAAATTAGGTTATGAATACTTTCAAATATATTATTATCTCGTTAGGACTGACAATGGTGATGGGACTTAGTTCCTGTATCGAAGCCGATATTGAAGAAGCGGTTGAATACAAAGACTTTTATTCCACACTGGATGATGCCGACGCAGCCGTACTGGGTATTTATGGAAAAGTGATGGGCATTGCCGACCGGTTGGTAGTGCTCAATGAATTGCGCGGTGATATGCTCGATGTTACCACCAATGCCGGTCACGATTTGATGGATATCAATCAACAAAAGGCAAATAAAGATAACTTTTGGGCAGATGTAACTCCCATCTATGAGGTAATTCAGAATTGTAACGATGCGTTGTATAATTTTGATATCATGCTCGAAAAGAAAAAGTTAACACAGGATCAGTACAACGAGCGTTATTCGGATATTGGTGCTATACGTTGCTGGCTGTACTATCAGTTGGGGGTTCAGTTTGGAACTATACCCTACATTACCAATCCAATAGTGAAAATCGCGGATCTTGTTGATCAGCAGGAAAACATGAAAAACCTCGATGAGCTTATCCCTGAACTGATACGCTTCATGGAGAGTTTACCAACGCTCGAGGACTACAAAAATTCCAAATTAATAACAGGAACTATCGACGGAGTAAGTCTGATTCCATATTTTATTAATAAGAAATGTCTGATGGGTGACTTGTATCTCTTTAATAATGAGTATGATAAAGCTGCAACCATTTACAGGCAGGTATTGGCCAAGAACGAAGATGCAGGCGTCACCGCCAACAGTACAACCTATCGCATATATGACGACAGATCCTGGCAAAGTGGTGAAGTAACCTATTTCTCGGTACTTTTTAACCGCTATACACCCGATGATGGCAGCAAATTATATAATTCCTGGATTAATATGTTCAAGCTGAAGGCGGACGACAGGTATGTGAAGAATGAAATGATATGGGAAATGTCTTACGACAGCAAATTCGCGCCTGCTTATCCGTTTATCAAATTGTTCGGCACCGAAGGCAAAGGTGAGTATTACCTGAAGCCATCAAAATATGCCATCGACGAAATGTGGGGTAGTGAACGACAGAGAAACGGCTATCCGTATGATTGCCGGGGCGTTTCGGGGGGAGTTACCAAAACTGCAGACGGACGTTATGCTGTTGCCAAGTACTCGCTGAGTTACGATGTAACAGGCAAACCATACGACGATGCCGGAAAATGGTATTTGTACCGTGCCGGTTTGCTGCACCTGCGATTTGCCGAAGCAGCTAACAGATCCGAATCCGGCAGTGGTTATCCCCGTCTGGCCTGGGCATTGGTCAATGACGGTATCATTGGCTCTGCATTTACCTGGAGACATACCGATGGAACTACTTTCAGAGGCGATTCGACCAAATATAGCAGTTACGGACCCGGAAGACCCTATCCTGCACCCTACTATTTCGATGGCAGATTTATCGATCAGCCATATTTCCGTAGCGCGTGGAGGTATAACGGAGGTATTCGCGGACGTGCCAATCTGCAAAATGTAAGTATGTCGCAGATTACCACCAAGCAGGATTCTATTGCATTTGTCGAAAATATGATAGTGAAGGAAGCCGGACTGGAACTGGCATTCGAAGGACACCGTTGGACTGACCTCATACGCGTGGCACGCCGACTGCAAAAACTCAACGGTACCGGCGGACAGTTCCTGTACGACAAAATGCACCGCAAATACGAACTTGCAGGACTTCCCGTACCTGACTTCTCGTCGGAAGCCAACTGGTATTTACCGTTATATAAATAGATTTTTAAGCAATAAGGATTTAAATCCGGATTTTCAGTAAATTTAAAAATTAATAAAGTGTCTTCATCCTTTTTCCTAAAACAGGAAAATAACAATCATTCTTCCAGAACATCCTTTTTGGGGGTTAGGGGAGTTGATTTGTTACATTTTCTGCTCCCCGCATTCAGATTACTTGTTATTATGTTGATGATTTCGGCGGGTTCTGTCAACACGCTCCATAGTCAGGAGAATCTTGGCAGGGGGATGGTAGCATACCGGAGCACGGAAAATAATGTGAAATACGTGAGTGTGTCGTGGAGATACCTCTCGTCTGATAATCCCGCTGTACAGTTTAATCTGTATATGGCTAAGGTCAATTTCGACGGTACTTTGCAGCCTTATACAAAACTCAATACAGAACCAATAACCAACAATACTTTTTTCAAATACCAGGAAAAAAATTCAGTGGCTCTTCAATATATATTGAAGCCTGTTGTTAATGGTGAGGAAGGTGACAGCATAGCAGGTTACCGTCTGAAAAAATACACCGAGGGTGCCATCAGCAATTACATACAGATACCGATGAAGCAAGTTACCGGTGACGACCTTTGGAAGTATTCACCTAACGATGCTTCGGTTGCCGATCTGGATGGTGACGGAGAAATGGAAATTGTTGTTCATCGGACAGGCAGTGGCCAGGATAACGCGAATTCAGGCATCACCGATGCTCCTGTATTGCAGGCATATAAAATTGACGGTACATTTCTCTGGGAAATCAATCTGGGAGTGAATATCCGCGAAGGAGCTCATTATACCCAGTTCATGGTGTACGACCTGGATGGTGACGGTAAAGCGGAAGTCGTTTGCAAAACTGCTGAAGGAAGCCGGGATGCAGCAGGTACACCTGTGGGTAAAGCCTATTTTCCTGAATACAAAGCCAAATATAATTTATCGGTCAATTACAACGAAAATGCTGTGTACCGCAATAGCAGCGGTTACATCCTGCAGGGTCCGGAGTTCCTCACTGTTTTCAATGGTCTGACAGGTACCGAGATAGTAACAACCGAATACGATCCACCCCGGTACAGTACCTGGAACAATGGTAACGAAATTCCAAAGCTAACTCAAACAGGTGATGAACTGAAAGCACGGTGGGGTGACAATTACGGAAACCGTGTGGATAGGTTTCTGGCATGCGTAGCTAACCTGGGTGGCGAAAATCACAGTGTGGTAATGTGTCGCGGATATTACACGCGAACGGTTCTTGTAGCTTATGATTATAAGGATGGAAAATTGACCCGCCGCTGGAAGTTTGATACGTGGACAGGTTCGGGCAATACGGCTTACGCCGGACAGGGCAACCACAACCTGCGCGTGGGAGATGTGGATGGTGATGGTTACGACGAAATTGTATATGGCTCGATGACTGTCGATAACAATGGTAAAGGTCTCTATAACACTAAACTTGGTCACGGAGATGCACTTCATCTGACAGATTTTATTCCCGAAAGGCCCGGATTAGAGGTGCTGGGTGTACATGAAAATAAAGTAGATGGAACAACCCTCCGTGATGCCAGAACCGGGGAAGTTATTTTTAGAGTTCCTTCAGGCGATGACGTGGGCAGAGGTATGGGTTCCGATGTGGATCCGCGAAGCCGCGGGATGGAATGGTGGTCGTCACGCACAGGAGGTATACGCTCTTCAGCAAGTGGTGAAGTGGTAAGCACTACAAGTGTATCCATGAATATGGCAGCCTGGTGGGACGGAGATTTACTTCGTGAAATGCAGGACGGAACCGGAGTAACCAAAACCGATCCCGTAAATAACGTAATAACCACCTTGCTCGATGCATCCGCTGAATGTTCCTCCAACAACAGCACCAAAGCAAATCCCTGTATTCAGGCCGATATATTGGGCGACTGGAGAGAAGAAGTGGTTTTGCGGACAACGGACAATAAAAACATACGAATTTACATGACCACTTATCCAACCGATTATCGTTTCCATACTTTCCTCGAAGATCCTGTTTACCGGATGAGTGTTGTTTATCAGAATGTAGCCTATAATCAACCTACACATACGGGCTTCTATTTCGGCTCAGATTTGGAAAATATTTTCCCTGAAAACCACATCAATATCGAAAGCAATTCCTATACGGTTAATCCTGTTTTTGATGCGTTATCCTACAAATGGTCAACCGGAGAGAATACCAAAACAATTGTGCTGAACAGCGCTGATTATACGGTTGATAAGGAATATCAGGTGTCACTTGATATGAATTTCAGAGGTTATCTGTTTCACGACACCTTGTTTTTTACATTCAAAAACGGAACAGGAATTAAGAATTTAGCCGAAAATCGTATCAAACTTCTGAACAACCCGGTGAAAGAGCAGCTTAATATCCGGTTTGATGAAGCAGGAAGCTATCAGTTGAGTATTTACAACCTGACAGGAGCATTGCTTTCGAATGAAAGTTTTATCGTTTCGGATAAACAAATAAGGAATTATAATGTTTCAGATATTAAAAGTGGCATGTATATTCTGAATATCAAAGGTAATGACAGAAATTATACTGTTCGCTTCATTAAACTGCCTCTTTAACAAGACCCGATAAATTCTTTTGTCCCGTGTGGTTACTCTCTGGTTTACCTTAATTCGGATTGGTTAATTTGATAGTCAAAACAGAAATATTATCAAAAACTACAATAATTAAATCATTTCTCTAATAATCTCTTCTGATAATTATACATATTTTTGTTTTGTATATTATTATTCGTCAATTAATCGTATCAATATCATTAATTTAATCAATTAAATTAAAACATTTTATCATGAAAAAACTTTTTACCTTATTTTTAGGACTGTTGTTAACGGTCTCATTTGTCCAGGCGCAGGAGTACTGGGACAAGTATCTTATAAATGAAAACTTCGATGGAGCTGTTGCTTTACCTACCGGATGGAGTTCTCTAACAGCCAACACTACAAGTACAACTGCTGTCTTTGGAAGAAGTGGAGGAACATCACTGGTGGATGGAATAAGATTTACCGGATCGGGAAGTGGTAACAGAGGTGCAGAAATAAAAATCCCGCTTGCACCGGATTCCTCTACCATTTACGTGGATTTGGATTTGCTCGTTGCTAAGTCAGCTATTAGTAACGGTAATAGCTTTCAATTCTATTTATTAGGCAGTAAGAGTGTTAATTTGTGGAACACTGGTACACCTTATACAGATGTTATTGCAGGTCTTTTCTGGGTAGGCGGTTCCGGTAAATTCCATCTTTGGAACAAGGATATTAAAGGTCCGGTACCTGTTAATAAACCGGATACAATTATTCCGGTATTTGTCACTGGTCAATATCCGAGCTTTAGGAGGGCTGGAACAACTACTTTTAAAACGGACTCTTTAAATCTGAGTACGAAGACGGATGTAGGTGCCTTAAAGAATAAATGGTATAATCTGAACTTCAAACTCAACTTTGCAACTAAGAAAATGGACCTTACTATCACGCAGAAAGATAGTATAGCCAACACGCAAACATTTACCAATCTGGATTTTGTATCTCCAACCGTGTCCGATTTTGTTCAGTTTGGAATGTTGAATAACAGAGCTTCAAATATAGCTAACCATTTAAATGCAGACTTAGATGCTACCGTCGATAATTTTAAAGTGTATCAGAAAGTATTGTCACTGGGTAAAGCCGATTTGACAATCAAATATATCGATCAGGATGGTAACGAAGCAAAACCTTCTAAAGTACTTACCAGCCAGGAAGTCGGTTTGATGTACAGGTTATTGGAATCCGAAAAAGCATCGTTTACATCGGGTGGAAATTACTATGCCTACAGTGCTGCAGCCACCGGTCCTGACTCTGTAATCGTTCAATTGGGCGGATCTACGTTGACAGCTGTCTTTAAAAAAACTCCACAGACTTCAGGTACATATACGTGGAAAGGATTTACCAGCGAATATTGGAACGAACTGGATGCTAACTTTACTACTAACTTATTCAACCAGCTGGCCTATCAGAATGGTAATGGTGTAAAATTCTCGCTTACCAGTGCTGCAATAAAAGATGTAAGTTTCAGTTCTAAATTTGATCTGGGTGCCAATAGTATGTCGATAGATGTTCCCGATTATACTATATCCGGTACGGGTGTATTGTTTGGAACCGGTGCAATAAATGTAAATGCATCAACCACGCTTAGCTTCATGAGTAAGCTGACCGGTGGTTTGAACCTGAACAAAGGAACGTTGCAGGTAAAAAATTACTATGTTACAAATAAGTACAATGTGAAAAGTGGTACGACACTGAATGTAAATATTGGTTCAACTGTATTCAGCACACCGATTACCGGAACTGGAATATTTACTGTAATGCCAACCGCACAGGTTGAGTACAATTCAACTGTAAAGGGCGTAAGTGAAATTTATTATTCGTTGCCGGTGAAAGGCAATATAGCAGCCATGAACAAAATGCCGAGAATGAACTTCGCGTTGGATTCACTGGCAAAAATCAATGTAATCTCAGCACGCGGAGATAGTACAACCTACTTTGGAACTACCCTTAATTATAAGAATAACCGGATTCATTTGGGAGATTCTATTGGAATGGTTTATTCTGTCAATCCAGCTACAGGTGGAACAACTAATATCCTGATTGGTGAACTTACAGGTACTGCAAAATCGAAATTAGTCGGACCAAATGTACGTACAATGACCTATACAGTGGGCGGATTGAATACCAATGCCGAATTTGCAGGTGAATTAGCACCTATCAATATTGATGCATGGGCAGGAAACACTACTTATAATATCGCAAAAACCGGTAAAGGTACATGGACGCTTTCCGGAGCCAGTCCATACTTCTACGGTAATGTGAAAGTACTCGATGGAACTCTGGTGGTTAATAACGTATTATGCGATGGTTTGGCCAAAGTATATACTGTTATACCTACTGCTACAGGTGTGCCAACATCCATAACATTAACTAAAATTGCTGAAGTTTTGGTAGCTGATACTGCAACTCTTGCTGGTAACGGATATATTGGAGCTATTCAAAACACTGTAAATGGTACAATTACAGGTAACTTAACCCTGGGTGGAACACTATCCTTAAAACAGGATCTGGGAGCAGGTGGTGCAACTACTATCATCAATGCGACTGCAAGCGGAGTGGATAAGATAACCATTGAAGGCGACCTGAATTATGGTGGTAAACTCATTGTAAGGGCAACAGGACAACGTCCTGCACCCGGTGATTATAAAATTCTGGATGCTGCTAATTACATTGAATCCGGCGAATTTGGATTTGACTCTATTGAACTGCCATCAACTAACTGGTCATTCGATTTTGCCACCGGTACTCTGACCTATAAAGGCGGTGATGATACAGCCGTATCAACAATCGATTATTCTAAGTCAATTGACTCGATGGAATACTTCGATATGACCGGAAGAAAAGTATCCGGCTATCAAAAAGGAATGGTATTTGTTAAAGTGAAATATACGGATGGTACTTCGGGTGTTTATAAAACATTCATTACCAAATAAACTTTCTTTATTATTAAAATGAAATATGTTCCCTGTGAGGGAGAAGTTTAAACTTCCTGCAGGGAACATTATTTTATAACCCATTGGATGAAAAGTCCGACTATAGAAATCGTACAATATGAAAACTTTAGGTCTTAAAAAGTCGTTAGTTCTGTTTCTTTTAATAATAACTGGCGTACTGCAATCGGGTGTTTATGCACAACGAGTGATGGAAAAACTGGACAGGGGCGTTGTTGCTGTGAAAAACAGCAGTGGCGGGTACCTCGTTAGCTGGCGATATCTCGCCACTGATCCGGAGGACATTCTGTTCAATTTGTATGCAAGGGTATCCGGAGGTTCGGGATACGTGAAACTGAATGCCTCACCACTTACAGCCACCAATTACTCCGCTGCTTCCGGTGCGATAGGCGTAAATACGCAGCTTTATGTTACTCCGGTTATTAATGGCGTGGAGGGTACACAGAGCGGAATTTTCAAAATACCCTATACTGGTTTTCCCGCAACTTACCGCAGCGCTTATATTGACATCAACTACAGCCCCCTGGCTGACGGACTTGATTTATATAAATATTCCACCAAATTCATTTGGCCTGCCGACCTCGATGGAGATGGTGAGTACGATTTTGTGGTTGACAGACTGTCTGTAGATGGAGGTACACATAAAATACAGGGCTATCTTCGCAACGGACAGTATCTGTGGACCGTGGATATGGGACCCAATGTTTCTATATCTCAGGGTCAGGACGATATGGTAATCGCTTATGATATGGATAGCGATGGAAAAGCAGACGTAGTAATCAAAAGCAGCGACGGGACAAAATTTGCTGATGGTAAAGGTGTGAACGGATCGACGACACTCGATACAGACAACGACGGAATTATTGATTACAATTCGCAAAACGTTAAAAACCCACCGCAATATATCACTGTAATTGATGGAATGACCGGAAAAGAGAAGAACAGTATTGAGATGAAATATCCTTCCAATTATACCCGCACCAATAAGGCTATTTTTATGGGAACGGAATATGCCAATCTGAATGGTATGATGGCAATCATTTATATTGATGGTAAGCACCCAAGCGTTGGATTTGTTTACAAAACCCGTACAAGTTCAGATAAGTATCATTGGTATTATGCATCAGCTTATGGATACAATGCTTCCGGACAATGGGTAAACTGGTATAACTGGGAACGTGGTTATGTGGGTGCTGCTGAATTCCATAGTATTAGATCTGCTGATGTGGATTTAGATGGCCGTGATGAATTGCTGAATGGCGGTTATGGCATAAAATATGATGGCACACTCGCTTTCAATGCTAATATAAGCCACGGCGACCGGTTCCGCACCGGCGATATCGATCCCGACAGACCCGGACTGGAAACATTCGCTATTCAGCAAAACAATCCCACCATGCTGGGGCAGCTGATTTACGATGCCGGTACCGGTGAAGCAATAAAAAAAATCTATATGTCAGCGGTAGGCGATGTTGGTCGTGGTGAATGTATGGACGTGGACTCTACACGTCTGGGCTATGAATTCTGGTCAACCATGGCCAATATCTACGATGCAAAAGGTAATATTCTTTACGAAGGCGGTACACCATTTCCTCACGAAGGAATTTGGTGGGATGGTGAACTCGACAGAGAAGAACTGTCTTCTGCTGACGGGAATGGTTTTAATGCTCATGTTGGAAAATACAGTGTTAGCTCACATTCATTCGGAAACCGATTGATAGAATTTGCAAAAATGACAGGTTGGCAGGTGAATTCGGAATATGGCGTGCGTCCTGCATTTTTTGGCGATATTATCGGCGACTGGCGCGAAGAAGTACTGCTCGAAAAGAAAGGCAGTCAGGTTGTTGGAGACTCAACATATACAACCAATACAGGGTTTGTTGGTTTCTCCACCGATTATCCCACAACAAAAAGAATTTACTGCCTGATGCAAAATCCTGCCTATCGTGATCAGGCTACTACCAAAGGATATTATCAGTCTCCTATTCCTGATTTCTACCTGGGATATAACATGCCTGTACCACCTGTGCCTCCTGTACAGAAAGCAAAACTTACCTGGTCGTCGGGAACTGCATTTGACAAATCATCAACAAGTTTTCTCCAGCAGGACGAAATCACCAGAACGGCATTTGTTGACGGCGATGATGTGATGTTCGATATCTCGGGTGATAACTCAGCTCCGGTTCAACTCACCACAGATCTGGCTCCCTCAAAAATATGGGCGATGAACCCGAAAGGAAAGGATTATGTACTGGGTGGAACAGGAAAACTCACCGGAACAATGGAACTTGTAAAATCGCAAAACGGGAAATTCACCCTGAACGGAAATCATACCTATACAGGAAAAACTATTATTTCAGAAGGAAATTTGTGTTTGAACGGCAGCAACAACAGTCCGATAGATGTCAGAGCAAAAGGAACATTAAGCGGGAATGCTGTCCTCAATGGCGGCATCGTGCTCAATCCGGGGTTAAATGTGGAAGGCGGAAGACTCTCGCCGGGGAACGGATTGGAAGCCGGCAAACTTGGTAAAATTGTTATCAATGGAGCATTAACATTACCTGGCAAATCACACCTCGAAATTGACATAATTCCCGAAGATCCGTA
>DAONDU010000019.1:0-20852 GCA_035402725.1 Paludibacteraceae bacterium
AAAGTGATTTTGGGTGAGAATATCGGAACACTGGTATATTGATATTAATATATAACCTCTAAATAATTAATTTTATGGTAGATTATAAAACACATATCGGCGATGCAGAGGAACTAATGCAGGCATCGGTAGAGTATCTGGATGAAGCGCTGGCGCATATTCGAGCCGGAAAAGCTAATACACGCATACTTGATGGAGTGAAGGTTGAGTATTACGGATCATTGGTGCCGCTTTCAAATGTTGCTACGGTAACAACACCCGATGCCAAAACGATAGCCATTCAACCTTGGGAAAAATCCCTGATTTCTGTTATTGAAAAAGCAATTTTGAACTCCAGTGTCGGAATTACTCCTATGAACAATGGAGAAACGATCCGATTGGGAATTCCGCCTCTGACCGAAGAACGAAGAAAACAGCTGGTAAAACAATGCCGTCAGGAAGGAGAAGAAGCTAAGATAAGTGTTAGAAATGCGCGTCGTGAAGCAATTGAAAATGTAAAGAAACTGGTGAAGGAAGGTTTGCCGGAAGATATGGAAAAAGATGCTGAAGACGAAGTTCAGAAAATTCACGATAAATATGTAAAAAAAATAGATGAATTGCTGGCAGCGAAAGAAAAAGAAATAATGACAGTGTAATCGGTCAAATTTTACTAAATAATGTATTCGAATTTACGGTCGTCCCGGTGGAGTGGGATGACCGAAATTTTTTATCAGAATTTTTAAATAATGCAGGGACTTGTAGTAAAAAATACAGGCAGTTGGTACACTGTTCGAACAGATGAGGGTGAAATTATTGATTGCAAAATCAAGGGAAATTTTCGAATCAAAGATATTCGCAGTACCAATCCGATTGCTGTCGGCGACAGAGTGAAACTCACTCTCAATACTGATGGCACTGCAATGATTCACGAAATCTGCAGCCGAAAAAACTACATTATCCGTCGATCTTCCAACCTGTCGAAATACTCGCAAATACTGGCCGCTAATCTTGACTTGGTAGCACTCGTTATTACTGTAAATTATCCGGAAACATCTACCGTTTTTATTGACCGGTTTTTGGCCACTGCCGAAGCATATCAGGTACCAGCTTGTCTGGTGATTAATAAAACCGACAGATATTCTGAGGATGAATCTGCATTTGCAGCGGCATTGAAAAATCTTTATGAGACAATTAATTATCCGGTGTTTCTTGTGTCAGCTATTACAGGCGATTCGGTGCCTGAACTTAAAGAATATTTAAGCAATAAAACAACCCTTCTTTCGGGCAATTCCGGTGTGGGAAAGTCAACGCTTATCAATATGATTGCGCCAAACTCTGATGTACGTACAAATAAAATATCAGAGTATCATAATAAAGGTATGCACACTACAACATTTTCGGAAATGTTCCTACTTGACGATGGGGGATTTATTATTGATACTCCGGGTATTAAAGGGTTCGGAACGATTGATATGCAGGAGAATGAGGTGGGACATTTCTTCAGAGAAATATTCAGAATCTCAAAAGAATGTCATTTCAATAATTGTACGCATACACACGAACCGGGGTGTGCTGTTTTTGATGCCGTTGAAAAACATCTGATAAGCCAATCGCGCTATCAAAGTTATTTGAGTATTATGGAAGACTGTAAAAGCGGAAAATATCGATAATGTATATTAATTGAAACTAATGTAATAATTTGAAGTATTTAGTTAGGTTGAATCAATAAATTTTGATACATTTGTGTCGGATAGTATAAAGATTTAAAAATAAAATAAGAAATAACATAAAAAACACAAAGCAATGGGACATCATCAAATTGACAGGCTGGATAAAAAAATCCTTCAATTAATATCAAAGGATGCCAGAATACCTTTTTTGGAGGTTGCCAGGGAATGTAATGTTTCGGGAGCAGCCATTCATCAGCGTATACAAAAATTACGCAACCTTGGAATTATAAAGGGATCTGAGTTTGTTGTAGATACGTACAAGATTGGTTATCAGACCTGTGCGTATATCGGGATTGTACTTACGGACATAAAAAAGTTTGACTCTGTAGTCTCGGAACTTAAAAAAATCCCGGAAGTGGTTGAATGTCATTATGCTACCGGCAAATACTCTATGTTTATAAAAATTTATGCCAAAGACAATCGCCATTTGTTACAAATTATCCTGGAACATTTGACCTTGATTGATGGTGTAGGTCATACTGAAACTTTCCAGTTGTCACTCGATGAAATTTTTAAACGTCAGCTTTCTGTTTTTGAAGTTGGAGAAGATGATCTGGATGATATTGAAGATGAGTAAAATCTCTAATTAAATAGTCATTAAAAAAGCCGGATTTATTTCGGCTTTTTTTGTCTTAAATACATAGAATGTTCATCTTCTTATCTGCGGGAGTTTACCGTTTTACGGTTTTTTGGGAGCGACAGGCAGATAATCAGATTGAGGAGTAGTTGACTTAATGGGCCAAAATATAGAGTCAGGAAAAGTCTTGAACTTTATTAATCCCAGACTATCCATATTATAGAATTCCTCAATAGTCTTCAATGGATCAAATTTTGTCACTTCTACTCTTACTGTTCCATGACCGATTAATCCAATCTGTTTGGCAGCAGCATAGGATAAATCAACGATTCGTCCCCTTACAAATGGACCCCGGTCAGTAACTTTTACAATCACTTCTTTTCCGTTGTTTAGATTTTGGATTTTTAGGAGCGTACCAAACGGATAGCTTCTGTGTGCACAGGTAAGACTGTCTCGATGGTAAGGTTTCCCGTTAGCAGTTTTCCGGCCGTGAAGATTGTTGCCGTAATAGGATGCTTTGCCAATCTCCTGGCTGTATGAACCTATAGCTAATATGAATAAAATTAATATGACAGGAAATTTATACCATTCCATTAAAAGTAAATTTATAATGTGACAGAGGTTAAAGTCAAAACAAAGCAATTTTTGTGCCAATTTTTGTGTTTATTGCTTTTTTGTTTATAGTCAATTAATTTGTTCACCTTACAATAGTAACGTCAAAACAGTTAAATTGTTTTGTGAGTTTAATCTGATTGCTTATCCCCGGTATTGTCGCTGGTTATATAAATAATCATTAGAGCATTATTTTTATAATTTAAAAAAATGTGTTATATTTGCACCCTAAAACAAAAAATGTTTCATTATAAATTTTCAGGAGGAAACAAGCAATAGCTAAACAATTAATAATCAAGCCAAGGCAAGGTCAGAAAGAAAAAGATATGCCTAATCGCATCAATGAGAAAATCAAAGGTGTAAAGGAAGTAAGACTTGTTGGAGACAATGTGGAACAAGGAATTGTTTCGATTGATGAAGCTCTCCGCATAGCCGAAGAACTGGAATTGGATTTAGTTGAAATCTCACCCTCAGCAGTACCTCCGGTTTGTAAAATTGTTGATTATCAGAAGTTTCTTTATCAACAGAAGAAACGTGAAAAGGAACAAAAGGCAAAAGCTGCAAAGGTTGTACTGAAAGAAATACGTTTCGGGCCTCAGACAGATGAACATGATTACAATTTCAAACTGAAACATGCGATCAGTTTTCTGAAGGAAGGTTGCAAAGTGAAGGCTTTTGTGTTTTTTAAGGGAAGATCAATTTTGTTCAAAGAACAAGGCGAAGTGTTACTACTCCGGTTTGCCAATGATCTGGAAGATTATGCAAAGGTTGATCAGCTCCCTCAGTTGGAAGGAAAAAGAATGATTATATTCTTATCTCCCAAAAAAACAAAATGATTGAATTTCAATAATATATAAAAAAGAGAAACGATGCCTAAAATGAAAACTAACTCCGGTGCCAAAAAAAGATTCGCTCTTACCGGAACAGGAAAAATCAAGAGAAAACATGCTTACAAAAGTCACATTTTGACTAAAAAGACCAAAAAACAAAAACGTAATCTTACGCAAACCGGATTGGTGAGCAGTGTAGATAACAAAGAGGTAAGATCATTACTGTGTTTGAGATAAGTCAAAATTAACTTTAGAAACAAATTTTCTTTTATTGTAAAATCGAGTGTTTAGCCTGAAAGATCGCAAGAAAATGCGGCGCTAACGTTCACAATTCATTAAATTATGCCAAGATCAGTAAATCACGTTGCTTCACGTAAAAGAAGAAAAAGAATTTTAAGCCTCACCAGAGGTTATTTCGGCGGACGCCGTAATGTTTGGACTGTTGCCAAAAATACATGGGAAAAAGGTCTTCAGTATGCCTATCGTGACCGCAAAAACAAAAAACGCAATTTCCGCGCATTATGGATTCAGCGTATCAATGCTGCTGCACGCCTAGAAGGTATGTCATATTCAAAATTGATGGGAGCTTTACATAAATCAGGTATCGAAATGAACCGTAAAGTATTAGCCGACCTGGCAATGAATCATCCTGAAGCATTCAGTGCAATCGTAAAAAAAGCGAAGAACGCTTAAACAATCAAGCAATTAAAAGTTGGATATGGTCTGACTTTGTAGATAAAAAGAAAACCGCAACCTGTAAGGGTATTGCGGTTTTTTATTTGATGGAATTTCTGTTTTATTCTATTCCAAATGAAATTCCCATTCTCTTTCCCTGAAGAACCATAGGATCATCCGGTTTAACTATTCGAAGTTTTCCCGCAACTTCCTCGAGTGAAACATCGGTAATTTTTTGCCCTTTAACGGACACCATACGCCCGAATTTTTTCTCAGCGATTAATTTGGCTGCATAACCACCGAGCATGGTACCCAGATTTCGATCGTGAGCTGATGGTGATCCACCACGCTGAATGTAGCCTAATACAGTCTCGCGGGATTCGATACCTGTTCTCTTTTCTATCTCACGGGCAAAGTATGTCGCCGGATGATGTCCGTCTGTTCCACCTTCCACTTCTATTCCTTCTGCCACGGCAACAATCGAATAGGCTTTCCCGTTTTTTTTACGGTTATTCAGAACCTCGATGATGGTATCCATATTGTATCCTAACTCCGGTAGAAGTATGACATCAGCACCGCCTGCCATACCTGCATATAAAGTGATCCAGCCTGCGTGATGCCCCATCAGTTCGATGACCATGACACGCTGATGCGAACTGGCTGTGGAGTGAAGCCTGTCGATAGCTTCTGTAGCAATATCAACGGCTGTACTGAAACCGAAAGTGATATCCGTACCAAAAACATCGTTATCAATGGTTTTTGGTATGCCGATTACGTTCAATCCCAACTTAGACAGAGCCCAGGTTGTTTTCTGTGTGCCATTGCCTCCGATACATACCAGACAATCCAGGTCAAGTTCCTTGTAACTTTTTTTGATGACTTCCTGGTCTTTTTTGTCAGGGGATTTCAGAATTTTTCGAAACTCTTTTTCACGGGCTGTACCCAAAATGGTTCCTCCCATGGTGAGAATACCGGATAATGATGATTCGGTGAGCACACTGATGTCTTTGTACAGTAAGCCCGAAAATCCATTCTGAATACCGATTACTTCCATGCCATAATCATTGATTGCAGTTTTACCTACACCACGAATGGTAGCGTTTATCCCCGGACAATCGCCACCTGAAGAAAGGATTCCTATTTTCATATGATTAGAATTTGATAATTACAAAGGAAAGAAAAAAGTTTGACAATAAATGATATAAATAAAAAAATCCCACCTGTCATTGTCAACAGGTGGGATAGTTGAAACATTTCTATGATAAGGAAATTACATCATTCCGCCCATTCCGCCACCCATAGGCATTTGCGGAGCAGGATTTTCTTCTTTCTTTTCTACAACAACACATTCTGTGGTAAGGAACATACCTGCAATAGATGCTGCATTTTCGAGTGCTACACGGGTAACTTTAACCGGGTCAACAACACCTGCTTCGAAGAAATTCTCAAATTTATCGCTTCGTGCGTTGTAACCGAAGTCAGCTTTACCTTCGCGAACTTTCTGCACAACTACGGCACCTTCTTTTCCTGAGTTGGTAACAATTTGACGCAGTGGTTCTTCTATGGCTCTTTTTATGATTTCAATACCGGTTTGTTCGTCGTCGTTGTCTGCTTTCACCTTGTTCAGCGAATCAATCGCGCGAATATAGGCAACACCACCACCGGGAACAATGCCTTCTTCAATGGCTGCACGGGTAGCATGCAAAGCATCGTCGACACGATCTTTCATTTCTTTCATTTCAACTTCCGAGGCTGCACCTACGTAAAGAACTGCTACGCCACCAGCCAGTTTGGCCAGACGTTCCTGAAGTTTTTCACGATCATAATCGGAAGTAGTGGCTGCTATCTGCGACTTAATCTGATTGACACGTACTGCGATAGCTTCTTTATCGCCGGCGCCGTTTACAATGGTCGTATTGTCTTTATCAACCGTGATCTTTTCGGCTGTGCCGAGCATTTCGAGAGTTGCATTTTCGAGTTTAATACCTTTTTCTTCCGAAATTACAGTACCTCCTGTTAGGATAGCGATGTCTTCCAGCATTTCTTTTCTGCGGTCACCAAAGCCGGGAGCTTTAACTGCACAAATTTTGAGAGATGCACGCAGACGATTAACGACTAGTGTGGTAAGAGCTTCACTTTCAACATCTTCGGCAATGATCAGTAAAGGACGTCCGGATTGAACAGCAGGCTCCAGTACCGGAAGAAGTTCCTTGAGGTTGGATATTTTTTTATCGTGGATGAGGATGTATGGTTTTTCCATTTCCACAGCCATTTTTTCGGTATTGGTTACGAAGTAGGGGGAAATGTAACCACGATCGAACTGCATACCTTCTACAATTTCGATGGTGGTTTGGGTACCTTTTGCTTCTTCGATAGTGATTACTCCATCTTTGGATACCTTACGCATAGCATCAGCTATCAGTTTACCGATGCGTGCATCGTTATTAGCCGATACGGTGGCAACCTGTTCGATTTTATCGTAGTTATCGCCCACTGTTTTAGACTGAGCTTTGATATCTTCTACTACAGCTTCTACAGCTTTGTCAATACCACGTTTCAGATCCATTGGATTGGCTCCGGCTGTAACATTTTTCAGACCAACACTGATAATTGATTGAGCCAGAACGGTAGCTGTGGTTGTACCATCTCCGGCATCGTCACCGGTTTTTGAAGCAACTTCCTTCACTAACTGTGCTCCTAAATTTTGAAATGAATCTTCGAGTTCAATTTCTTTTGCAACAGTCACACCATCTTTTGTTATGTGAGGTGCGCCAAATTTCTTTTCCAGAATTACGTTACGACCTTTTGGGCCAAGTGTAACTTTCACTGCGTTTGCCAGTTCGTCAACACCTTTTTTCAGTTGATCGCGGGCATCAATATTAAATAATATTTCTTTAGCCATAGATAAGCCCCCCAACCCCCTGAAGGGGGAGAACCGCGGGAGGTACGGATTTTATGAATTAATTATTATTGTTTTATTGCTTAAATATTTGCTCTTTAGTTCCCCCTTAAGGGGAGCAATTGTCTAAATTATTGCCAGAATATCGGACTGACGCATGATAAGGTACTTTTCACCTTCCCATTCGAGTTCGGTTCCGGCGTATTTTCCATAAAGAACCTGATTACCAACGGCTACCATCATTTCTTCATCTTTTGTACCGTTTCCAACTGCCAGAACTTCACCTTTCAGTGGCTTTTCTTTTGCTGAATCGGGAATAATTATTCCGCTTATTGTTTTTTCTTCTGCCGGTGCCGGTTTGATTAGTACCCGGTCTGCTAATGGTTTAATGTTCATAAGTGTAATATTTAATAGTTAAATTTATATGTTTGTTTTCTTTCAATAAGCGAATTTTGTGCCAGAAGGTTAAAACTGAAATTTTGGCAGATAATATTGTTGAAATTTGAAAAGTCAGGAAAAATACTGCCAACTTGTCAGTGAAAATGTGAAATTTTGGCAAGAAAAAGTAGCTTGTATAAATCATAAACCTTAAGTGATGGATCAGCACCGCATAAGTTTTTTAACATGGCAGATTTGAGCAGATTATACAGCCGGGCGAGTATTGAGGTAAGTTTTTTTTGATCAAGCCGGATATAAGTACGCAATAATTTTGACTGGTTTGCCAGGAATGGATAGTTATTACTTTTATAAAGCAGAAAAAGGTTTCGGGTGCTTTCTTCTGTCTTTTTGATAAATAGCTTGTTGTTGTCCAGACCTTTGTGAATGAGGGCGTTGTCGATGTGATGCATGTCGCACTTGAGTTCGGCAATTCGGTGTCCGAAAAGAGTATCCTCGTGACCATATCCGCGGATGCTTTCATCAAAACGGATTCGGTAAAATATCGATTTTGAAGTCAGAAAATTAAATGAAGAAAAATGTGAATATCTACCGTTTTGTTCACGTTTAAGTGCGGAACATACTTCCCGCATTCGCCCGTATTTCAGGCGTAAGCTAAATTCGGGGTCATTATTCTCGGGATCATAAGCAGTACCGCCAACAACCACCACTTCTTCGCGACAAAAAGACAGGTATTTTTCAATAAAATGCGTTGAGTTTACCTCAGCATCGCAATCGATAAAAAGTAAATGCTCATAAATGGATTCGTCAGCTAATCGGTTTCGGATGGCTGAGCGGCCGATGTTATGTGTCAGTGCTGAATATCTGCAGAATTTCAGGTCAGCAACAGTGCTGTTTTCTTTCAGGAAAGAGGTAGAACCATCTTCGATTACCAGAATTTCAAAATCCACATACGTTTCCATAGCCAACTGGTGAAGGTCATTCACCAATCGGACAATATTGTAGTTGTAAACGGGTATGAGGATGGAAAGCATTTTTTTTGGTTGTCGGTTTTATTGATTTATTGTTTTGGGATTGTAATTAGTTGCTATTTTGTTGTCCATTCGGTAATTTGTTTTTTTGAAATATCAAACGAAATTCCGTCTTCAATCCCTTTGATGTTGCAATACCTACAAAATGGCATGGGTTTGCTGACAAAATTCATAATTTCCTCCATATTTTTAGCCTGATAAATATCTATGTAATCGTTGGCCGATATTCTCAAATCCTGATTAAATTTCCGGTTGAAATACTTGACATAAGGAATCAACGAGCAGGTATAAAGTTTCCCGTTATCGAGCGATATGCACCGATTGGCACGTGCGCATCGCAGGAAACTGTCCTGAGCATCTTGTTTGCCATCCAGATCAAGCGGAAGCAACTGCATGTTTTTCTCAATGGATTCTGTGTTTCCGTAGTATGAGAGGCGAACCTGATGTTTTTTTGCAAGTTGTTCTATCTTATTGTGATCAATTTTTACCGGATATTTAGTAACAATGATGTTAATATTGAGTTTATGACAGGTTTCCCAGAAATCATCGGGTTGCTTTGGCAGCAAAATTCCGTTGGAAATTATATTTACAGGTACTTCAGGAAAATATTTGCGACAGATTCTGATAAATTCTGTTACTTGAGGATGTAAAAGTGGCTCGCCACCAAGCAGTTGTATTTCGTTCACACGACTACCAACGAGTTTGGACATGCGGGCACAGTCGTTTTCGAATGTGAGGATATCAGCAAAAACTTCCGGGGCAAGTGGCGAAAAATTATCACACCCACGACAATTCAAATTACAGTGGTCTACTAAATGCAGATGAAGTATTGGAATAGTTTTCTTTATCCGCATGTTTTTTTTTGATATTCTCCTCCAGACAGGGAGTAAATTGCGACGAAACAGAATTATTTTTTTAGGAATTAATATCTTTGGATTCATAATGTCTTTTTTTTATTGCATTTTCAAATAGCTTTTCGAGCGTTTCTGCTCCTTTTTTTCTGGAAAAGTCTAATCTTGTTTCCTCACTAAGTAGTCCGGTAGTTAGCCCCGTTTGCTGCCATTCACTAAACTTATCCTGCAGATACCTTTCAACTTCTGTTGCGTCTGAACTCACGAGTCCGCATTGGGTGTTTTTAATTACTTCAGACAGGTTGTCATTGTTGTCGGGGATACATATTACCGGACGATTAGCTCCCAAAGCTTCGAAAAACTTGGTAGTCATTATACCGAAATAGTTTTTAGTATTCTGAGAATTGCACAGTACCAACAACAGGGAACTATTATTTAATTCTGCAGGCAGATTTTCCGGAGCGGTAAAGTTATGAAATTCTATGAACTCGGACAAATGATAACTCTCAGCAATATTCTTAACAACAACTATCGACTGCTCATCAACAAACCATTTAACAATAGTATTTCCTGGTGAGATAATCTTTTTTTTGCGCAATTCATCTAAAGCTACGAAAAGCAGCCTCGGGTTACGAATTTTTTCGTTATAAATCCTCCCAAAATAAGAAATGGTGAAAAGAGAAGTGGTTCTTATCTCAGGAATGAATAAATCTTCATCAAAGCCATTGTAAATCAGGTGTGTGTTTGGGTTATATATAGATAATGTTTTGACATGCCAGGGTGATACGGTTGTAACACCGGCCGCTTTTCTCAATACGGTGTTACGCCGTTTGATATTTATTCTCTTATAAATTTTGATAAGTATATTTCCAAAAAAAAATGGCGGACGATGAGCTATGAAATGATTATCGTCCGGCGACTGTTCTGCAATGTCCCGTAGATCAACAAATAGCGGAACATCGAGTTTACGCGCCATACGCGCAGCTGTAGTCAGTGGAAAAGTGAAACTTGAACTGCAGAATATTAAATCATATTTTTTTTCGGTAACGAAAGATTGAGATTTCCGGTAAAAATACCTTCCTTTAAAATCAATAGATAAATCCATTATAAATTTAATCATCCATTCCAACCGTCCCAAAATTCCTTTTTCATTCTTGTAATAATCAATCGTAAGCCACGATACCTTCTCAGGAACATCGTAACTGTATTCTGATTTTTCGTTCACAAAATCCACCTGCCAGCCTTTCCTACTGAAATAGGAAACGAAATACCTCACTCGAGGTAAGTAGGCGGGCGACAGAAATGCTTCTCCGAAAATAAGTAAACGCATAATAGAATTATTTTATTTTAGATAGTTAATCAGCCATCGGTACAAATCTCGGTGATATTGTCCATTGTTTTTCTCTACCGATGTATTATGCCAAAGTAGCACCAATTCGCCGTTGTGCTTACTGACTAAGTCAATCATTGTTTTTGTAAATAAGAAAGCCTCATCGGTTTTTAAATTCATGTATCTCTCGTCACTCAGCGTATTGTCCATGATGGTGAGCGGATGCAGGGTGAGTGAAGTTAATTGCAATTTTACCGGGTCAATCCATTTTACAGCTCTACAGGTGCCCAGCCGGAAACCCGTAATGTCTGCGTAAGCCATAGTAAAATCATCTGTCAGTCCGGCTTCAATCAGCGTCTGCATATCTTCCGGTTCACGGCTCATTAAAAAGTGATTGCGTGTATATATCGTATTCTGACTGATAGTCTCATCGAGAACTTTTTTTTCATTTTTTATGTACTCCGGTTTCATTCCGGCCAGATAAGAGGGATGAAGTCCGATTTTCACGTTGTGTTGTTCGCATAGTTTGAATAATGTGTTGAAATCCCTGTCTCTGACATCATGCCGCGGTTTGTCAGTCATCAGTTCACCACCGCCGGTTTTGATAAAAACTATATTTTCGATTTTCTCTTCCGGTTTTTTGTTTTTCAGTTTATCTGCCAGATCGAATAACCAGGGAAAGGTGAACCAGGGGTCATTTATTATTCCTCCCGCAAAACTTTCAACTGCTTTTAGTGATTCAGCCGGATTTTTGAAAAAGCGTAAAACCGCTCCGCCGATTCCTCTGATGTTCCGATAGTGAGCCAATTGGTCCACATCATGTGTCAGGTAGATTTTACTGAATTTCTCTTCGGGCTCGCTGATATCAAGTCCTGTTTCGCGTAGCAATTTTCTCAACAGTCTTCCGTATTCGTCAACGACAGGTCGTTGAAGGAACCCAGCCCTGAAAGGCAATGATTTTATACCCGGGAAACGACCATGACTGTCTCGGATATTTCTGTTGATGATTTCCTCATACCGGCTCATAAGAAAAAAACTGCTTGCTATTATGTCGGCATGGATAATGACTGTCTCGTCTGATTTTTCTGTTACCGGTTCACCAAAAAGCAGGGGTATCCCTTCCCACACGGTTAGTGGCAGTTGCGGAAGGGATTTTTCAGTGTTATAAAATTCCGGATTAAAAAAACCGGAAGGAATTATGACAATCTTATATTTACTGAATTGTTCTTTATCGGAAGTATAACCAATCAGTCTGCTGAAAGTTTCATTGGAATCGCTGCCCAGCAAAAAACGTATGATATAGTCTGTTATTTCTGATAAACGTTCAGCAGTCATACAGGTTTATTTGATTTTCATTTTCATATAATGAGAGTAGGTGAGTATGACGGCTATTGCCAGGCCCAGCCAGAGATCTGTGCTGGTGAAAACTCCGAGGAATGCATCCCCTTCGGGCATCTTTTTTGCAACTAACTTCAATATCCAGGTTAGTAAGGCATAAATGCAAAAAACACCGGCACCATATAAAAATAACTTTAATTTTTGATTCATGACAAAACAATGATTATAAGAAACAATGAATATAAGTGGTTTATGCAAAGTTAACCATTTAATTCATTATTCAGAACTTTTTACCTGAAATAAACCGTTTCGGACAGATGTTCGTTCAGAAACCTTTATTAAAATTCAAGAGCAAGAAATTTTCCGGTAACACTATCGGGATTCCCGGCTACTTCACGGGGACTTCCGGAGCAAATGACCCTGCCACCACCATTGCCACCTTCGGGCCCGATGTCAATGATGTAGTCGGCAGTTTTGATAACATCCATGTTATGCTCAATGATTATAACTGTATTCCCGCGATTAACCAGTCGGTTGAGTACTCCCAGAAGTACCCGGATGTCCTCAAAGTGCAGTCCGGTTGTCGGCTCATCCAGCACATATAATGTTTTTCCGGTATCCCGTTTCGATAGTTCAGTTGCCAGTTTCACACGCTGACTTTCGCCTCCTGAAAGTGTGGTACTGCTTTGTCCCAGTTTGATATATCCCAGCCCTACATCCTGTAGTGTTTTAATTTTATTGAGAATATAAGACTGATTTTCGAAAAATTCCACAGCCTGGTTGATAGTCATGTTAAGCACATCTGCAATTGACTTACCTTTAAAACGAACTTCGAGTGTTTCGTGGTTGTATCGCTTTCCATTACAGTTTTCACAGGGAACATACACATCGGGGAGGAAGTTCATTTCAATGGTTTTGTAACCATTACCTCCGCAGGTTTCACAACGTCCGCCAGCTGTATTGAATGAGAAGCGTCCCGGTTTAAATCCCCGTATTTTTGCTTCGGGCAGGGTAGCAAAGAGATTTCGAATGTCGCTGAATACTCCGGTGTAGGTAGCCGGATTGGATCGCGGCGTGCGGCCAATGGGTGACTGATCAACCTGAACTATTTTATCGATATTTTCAATTCCTTCGATACTGTCGTAGGGCAGAGGTTCCTGTAGTGAACGATAAAAGTGCTGACTGATAATGGGTTGTAGTGTATTGTTAATCAGCGTAGATTTTCCACTGCCCGATACTCCGGTGACACAAATCATTTTACCTAACGGGAATGTGACATCAAGGTTTTTCAGGTTATTGCCTCTGGCACCTCTAAGTGTCAGAAATTTTCCATTGCCTTCACGGATTTTTTCCGGAATTTCAACTTTCTTTTTTCCTGTCAGGTATTCAGCGGTAAGAGTGTCGGCCTGAAGCATTTGTGCAGGAGTGCCTGCAAAAACCAGCTCACCGCCAAGTCTGCCAGCATGCGGGCCCAAATCCAATACATAATCAGCTGAAAGCATCATATCCTTATCGTGCTCAACAACAATAACCGAATTCCCGGTGTCACGAAGTTGTTTCAGCGAGTTGATCAACCGGAGGTTGTCGCGCTGATGGAGACCTATACTGGGTTCGTCGAGGATGTAGAGTACGTTAACCAACTGAGAACCAATCTGAGTTGCGAGCCGGATACGCTGACTTTCACCGCCCGAAAGTGACTGAGAACTTCTGTTAAGCGCCAGATAATTGAGCCCCACATCCAGCAGAAATTGCAGACGTGACCTCAACTCTTTAAGTATTTCGGTGGCTATGACACGTTGCTTGTCATTAAGGAAGGGATCAACCTTGTTCAGCCAGTCCGAAAGTTCAGCAATGTCCATTTCTGCCAGTTCGGCAATGTTTTTGTCGTGAATGCGAAAATATAATGATTCCTTTCGTAGTCTTTGGCCGTTACATTCGTTACATTTAATGGTTCTTGAGTACTGATTAGCCCATTTTTGTTCGGTAGCAGAAGCCGAGTTTTCTTGTTGCATTTCGATGTACTTGATAATACCATCATAACTCAGGAAATAGTTGGAGTTGCCCAGTGACTCATTTTTTATATGAAGTTGCTCGTCGGTACCGTTCATTATTTCATCGATGGCATCATCAGGCACATCGGCGAGCGGAGTTTTTAGTGTACAGTCATATTTAGCCAGAATAGCTTCAATCTGCCAGAAAATGGTACTGTTTTTATGTTTCCCGAGCGGGGCAATACCACCGTTGAAAATGCTGACGGATGTGTCCGGAATGATTTTAGCCATATCAATTTTATTGATAAAGCCCAGCCCTTTGCATTTCGGACAATAACCGTGAGGCGAATTGAACGAAAAATTATGAGGAGCCGGATCATCATACGAGATACCTGAAGTAGGGCACATCAGTTTTCGACTGAAATACCTGACTTCGTCTTTATCTTTTTCGAGCAGCATAATGATGCCACTGCCGTGTTGCATAGCTTTCTGCATCGAATCTTTCAGGCGTTTGCGGTCTTTGTCGGTTACGAGCAGCCGGTCGATTACAATTTCAATATCATGAATTTTGTAACGATCCACTTTCATATTGTGGGTTATTTCGCGGACTTCGCCATCCACTCTGACATGCAGGTAACCTTTCTTACGAATTTGTTCGAAAAGATCCCGGTAATGTCCTTTACGTCCGCGCACCACTGGTGCCAGCAGCAGGGTTTTCTTTCCTTCGTAATTTTTCAGAACAAGATCGATAATCTGATCGTCGGTATATTTGATCATCGCTTCACCCGTAATATATGAATAAGCTATACCTGTACGGGCAAAAAGCAAACGCAGAAAGTCGTAAATTTCGGTGGTTGTACCAACAGTAGAGCGCGGATTTTTATTGGTAGTTTTCTGTTCGATGGAAATAACAGGACTAAGTCCGGTGATTTTATCCACATCGGGGCGTTCCATATTTCCCAGAAAACTGCGGGCATAAGCCGAAAATGTTTCAATATAACGGCGCTGCCCTTCTGCAAAAATAGTATCAAAAGCTAGTGAAGATTTACCGCTACCGCTCAATCCGGTAATTACCGTGAGCGCATCGCGCGGAATGGTAACATCAATATTTTTTAGATTGTGTACTCTTGCGCCTGTAACATCAACATTTTCAGTAGTGTCCGGTAAATGAATATTTTTAGTTGTATCCAAAATTTGTCAATTTTAATAACTTGCAAAGATACAGAATTTTAATAGAAAAAATACGACACCGTTGAGCCGAAGAATTAAAAACAAAAATGATTTCAGATTTGTTTTGTGTTAATCAAATTTAATAGGTTAAATTTAACAATTTATATTTTATATCTTTGTAAATAAACAATGGTTCATGTAATTTCTCTAAATTACAAAGCATCCGGCGAAATTTTAACTATCTGAATAACTGATATATATCAATCTAAAAACATAAAAATATGACACAAATTAAAGAACGTCTTGCCGCATTGCGTCAGTCGATGAAAAGTGCGGGTATTTCAGCTTGCATCATACCCGGAACCGATCCTCATGCAGGTGAATATATTGCAGATTACTGGAAAGAACGTGTTTGGATTACAGGCTTTACGGGATCTGCAGGTACTGCCGCAGTTACTATCGATAAAGCCGGACTGTGGACCGATTCCCGCTATTTTTTGCAAGGAGCCAATCAACTGAAGGACACTACTATTGACCTGATGAAACAGGGATTACCTGAAACTCCTGAAATAATTCCCTGGTTGTCGGAAGAACTGAAAAGCGGAGATAAAGTTGCCGTGAATGCACAGATGTTTTCGGTGAATGCTTATGCCAACATGAAAGCTGAACTGAAAATGAGCGGAATTGAACTCGTTTCGCTTGATTTGCTGAAAGAAATCTGGACCGATCGTCCGGCACTGCCGAATAATCCTTTCTTTGTTTTTGATGTGAAATACAGCGGTAAAACCGTATCCGAAAAACTGGTTCAGCTGCGTGCAGAATTACATAAAGCACATGCACAGGTATTTGTGATGTCAGCTCTCGACGATATTGCCTGGTTATTCAATATTCGCGGAAACGATGTAGCTTTCAATCCGGTAGTGATTGCGTATGCACTCGTTGATGAGGAAAAAGCAATGCTTTTTGTTGATATGGCTAAATGCACGGATGCTTCGTGCGATTATCTAAACGGCAACGGTGTTGTCATTGCCAACTATCAGGATATTTACACCCAATTACGTCAAATTCCGGCAGATAAAGTTGTGATGTATGATGGAAACAAACTCAATCAGTCGTTGTTTGAGGCATTACCCGCTGAATGTGAAAAGAGGGTAGGAATGTCGCCGGTTTTCAAGCTGAAAAGTCTGAAAAATGAAGTCGAAATCGCCGGAATAAGAAAAGCCATGATCAAAGACGGAGTAGCGTTAACCAAGTTTTTTATCTGGCTCGAAGAGCATGTGAAAGATGGAAGTTTGACAGAAGTGTCGATTGCAGATAAATTGCGCGGATTCAGGGCTGAACAATCAAACTTTATAGGTGAAAGTTTTGATACGATTGCCGGTTATGCAGGCCATGGAGCTATTGTTCATTATTCGGCCACACCCGAAACGGCATCGACGTTAAAACCTGAAGGAATACTTCTGCTCGACTCCGGAGGGCAATACCTCGAAGGAACTACCGACATAACACGTACAATCACATTGGGTAAACCCACTTCGAAGCAAAAGAAAGATTATACGCTGGTATTAAAAGGTCATATTGATCTGGCAATGGCGAAATTTCCGGTGAACACTCGCGGTTCGCAGCTGGATATTTTGGCACGTAAAGCAATGTGGGATCGCGGGCTGAATTACGGACACGGAACAGGACACGGAGTGGGACATTTCCTGAATGTGCACGAAGGTCCGCAAAATATCAGGATGGATGAAAATCCTGCAACCCTGCAGACTGGAATGATCACATCAAACGAACCCGGGATGTATCGCACGGACGAATACGGTATCCGTACGGAGAATCTGGTGTTGACTGTTCCGGCTGAAAAAACAGAATTCGGGCAATTCCTCCGTTTTGAAACACTGACGCTTTGCTATATAGATACCCGCCTGATTGATAAGAGTATGCTGACACGCGAAGAAGAAAAATGGCTGAATGATTATCACAAGAATGTGTATAAAAAACTCTCACCTTACCTCTCAAAAGCTGAAAAGCACTGGCTGGATAAGAAATGTAAAGCCATATAGTGTCTGATCTCAGATTAAAAGAAATGAAAAATCCGAAGTGTCTGTTGATGCTTCGGATTTTTTGTAAAAGCCTCTGATGCCTTTTATTACATGTTTTGTGAGTATGAGTATAAGAATTCTTTTAATAGTTAAAGAAGTCAGATTAGGGTTTGGTCAATCTATTTATTAAGTTGTTAATTGTTTTTATGAAAAAAGAATTCAATGTATAATATTATTTAATATATTTGCTGGTAATTGAAAATCATATCTGCTGCTGTAACGACAACTGCAAATACATATTTGTATGTAAAAGGTTTATTGTTTTTTTTTCAAAACCACAATTTCATAATAAACTCACATAATGATAAGTGGAACGCTTATGCCAACGGTGTGTACTATACTTATTTTACGAGTTGCGTTCTTGGGAGTATCATCAAACAAAAAGGACTGCATCCTTTCTCATATTAATTTTCGAATTTCTTAGGATAAAGCAGAAAAGCAAATAAAATCAAAACAAATAGTTATGAAAAAATTAATTAGTATTTTGCTTGTAGTTTTTACAACAGTAATAATTAAAGCAACTGTACCTCAAAATATGAGTTATCAGGCTGTAGTTCGTAACTCCAACAACAACTTAGTAACTAATACCAATATTGGCATGCAAGTAAGTATTTTGCATGGTTCTGCTACAGGTATAGCAGTATATGTAGAAAGTCATTATCCTACAACTAATGCAAACGGTCTTGTAAGCATACAGATAGGAATGGGGACAGCTATTTCAGGAACATTTTCTACTATTGACTGGTCATCTGGTCCGTATTTTATCAAATGTGAATACGACTTTAATGGAGGAGCTAATTATACAACTTCTGGCACCAGCCAGATACTGAGTGTTCCTTTTGCAATATATGCAGATAAGGCAGGAAATGGCTTTAGCGGGAACTTTAGTGATTTAAAAAGTACTCCAACTTCTTTGTCCGGATATGGAATAACTGATGCTGTAAATACAGTAGGTGAACAGACAGTTAACGGCACTAAAACTTTTACTTCAAATATAAAAGTAGTTACCCCTGTAACTTCAAATGATGCAGCAAATAAATTATATGTAGATGCTCAAAATAATAAAATCTGCATCAATGGTAACAACATATCTGTTTCTTATGTAATTCCGGACAGTGTTGATTGTTATACTACTTTTGATGGAGGGTATAATTATAAAGTATTCCTACCGATCCCAACATCGTCAAATAAATATCTTAATTTCAGAATTGGAACAACATTAGTTTTGAGATGTAATTCTTCTTTAAGTTTTGACGTCATGACAAGCAATACAAATCTTATGAAACCATTGAATCTTTCAAAAGGTTCGACAGCTATTTTTTTGTTTGATGGTAATATCTGGAAAAAAATGATTGAGGATGATATGGCTACTTTTTCGACACAACAGCTTCAGGACCAAGTTATAAAGCTTCAGAACACAATTTTGGCTGGTGGTTATATGGTTGATATCGATGGCAATCGTTATAATACTGTAAAAATCGGAGATCAGGTCTGGATGGCAGAAAATTTGAAAACCACCAGGTACAACGATGGTACTAAAATACCAGTTGTGCCGGATAGCACAAATTGGATGAACTTAACAACGGGTGCAAGATGTTATTATAATAATGATTCAACAACCTATAATTCAACTTACGGGCCTTTGTATAATTGGTATGCTGTAAATACAGAAAAACTTGCTCCAACGGGTTGGCATGTACCTACCGATGAAGAATGGACTACTCTAACAACTTACCTTGGAGGTTTAAATGTTGCAGGAGGAAAATTAAAAGAAAAAACTTATACACATTGGTCAAGTCCAAATACAGGTGCCACAAATGAAACAGGTTTTACTGCAATACCCGGAGGAAATCGGGATAAAGATAATAACTTTGTTGGTATTGGATTATTTTCAGCATTTTGGTCATCAACAATTTATCCTCAACAGACAGCTGCATGGGGTAGAGTAATATTTTGGAATTCAACTACTGTAAATCCTAATAATTCTTCGAATAGATTAGAAGGAAAAAGTATTCGTTGCGTAAAAGACTAGATTCATAATCAGAATATTTTTACTCCATTGAACATGGAGCCTTTTATACAGGATAATCAGAGTATGACAACGAATAATTTACGATTGTATATGATTATAAAATAGCAACTGATATTGTTGTTATTAATGAAATGAAAAATACTTTCAAAATACAATAAAACCCAAAATGTCAACAATTGATACTGTATTAGTTTCGCGATTTATTATGATCATTTTTCTCCCGATCTAATGCAGATTTTGAATAAATGGAGTGGCATTGATTGATCAATTTATTGTTTATTAATTTGTTTTGTCTCTGAATTGATATTTTCAGTAGTTTTCTTCTTTGAAAACAAACGGATGAGCCAGCTGTTCTGAATGGCGCGGGCGGTTGTGTTAAACTGGTCGAGACTTTGATTTAGTTTAATGACAGCGGTATCGATACCGGCTGAAGTGTTGCTATCGTTGAGGAGGCGGTTGATAGTTCCCTTTCCTTGTGTGAGGCTGCGTGAAGCCGTTTGTATGTGAGAAACCGTGCTGTCAGCTTTCAGTGCGGTTTGTTTAAGATCGGCAAGAATCTTCTCAGCACCGGTAGTGATGTCTTTGTCATTGACCAATTTGCCCAGATCGCCCTCGCCGTTGTTGATTTTTTGAGTAATGAGGTTAATGTTGGTCAATGCAGCGTTGAGTTTTGTTATTGAGACATTCAAATTTCCTGAAATAGTGTTTTCGTTCACCAGTTTTCCCAGATCACCATTTCCCAGATCAATTTTTTCCGCCACCGATTTAAAGCTGGTGATCGCTTCGCGAGTTTGTGTGAGTATGTCGCGCGATTCTTCAAGCATTTTGTCGTAATCGATGCTTTTTCGGGCTTTCAGAAAAGTACCTTTTTCAATTATTCCACTTGCGGGAGAGCCTGGCAGGATGTTTACCAGTTTATTGCCCACCAGACCTTCCTGTCCGATTTCGACTATCGAATTGCGGTAAATAAACTTTGCGTAGTCTTCACGAACAGACAGATCCAGAACCACTGAACTGTCTGAAACCATTGTTATTTTTTTTACGCTGCCCACATTAATACCTGAGAAGCGAACATTGTTGCCTTCCATCAATCCCCGAATATCCCTGAATGATACATGAATAGTTATTGATGGATTGAAATAGTTGTTTCTGTTGCCCACCAGATAAACCGCGATAATAAACAGCATCGTAGAAACTGCTACAAAAACGCCTAATTTAAGTGCTTTATTTGTGTTTGTTTTCATAAAATTGAAGCGTCACTCCCTGCCTTCTCTCTGACCTCATCCGCTCTTCGGGCACCTTCTCCAAAGGA
>DAONDU010000019.1:20952-22502 GCA_035402725.1 Paludibacteraceae bacterium
ATGATGATGGATGCTGTCTGGTATTTTTCCTGTATTTCCACAATCAGGTCGCTGATTTCGCCTGCTGTAACCCTGTCGAGCCCCGATGTAGGCTCGTCATAAAAGATAATTTCAGGTTTCAGAATAATGGCTCTTGCAAGACCAATTCTTTTACGCATACCGACTGATAATTCGGCAGGCATTTTTCCGATGGCGCTGAGCAGGCCTACGTTTTCGAGGGCTTCTACCACCATGTTTTCCACTTCGCTGTGATGTCCTACAAATTGTGTACGCCGGATGGGAAATTCCAGGTTTTCGCGGACATTCATCGAATCGTAGAGCGCACCGCCCTGAAAGAGGTATCCCACTTTTTTACGAATGGCAGTCAATTCGTTATCGTTCATATTCAATATGTCTTTGCCCGAGATATACACTTCACCTGCATCGGGTTCAATCAGGCGGACGATGCATTTGGTGAGTACCGATTTGCCCGACCCCGATTTTCCGACAATACCAATGTTTTCTCCTTTATGAAGTTTCAGATCGACGCCGCGGAGTATTTTCAGTTCTCCAAATGCTTTCTGCAGGTTTTTTACTTCAATTACGGTTTCCATTCTCAGAATTGTATCAATAACTTACGAAAAATTTTGTAACCAGTACAGCAAGCAGGTCGATAACAAATATGTTCAGCGAAGCTGTAACAACAGCCGCGTTTGCAGCCAGTCCCACAGCTTCGGTACTCTGCGATGCCTGATAACCTTTGTAAGACCCGATAAGTCCGATAAAGAAGCCAAAAAAGATGGTTTTGATTGTAGCTGGGATAATATCTGAAAAATGTATGGTATCAAAAGCAGAGTTTATAAAATTGGTAAGTGTAAAGATTTCATTCATATTGAGTGCAATAAATGATCCCAGCAGCCCGAATGTATTACTTACAATCACCAACAGAGGAACTAGTAGTGTTGTGGCGAGTACCCGGGTAGCAACAACAAAGCCAAGCGGCTTGGTTCCGGACACTTCCATGGCATCAATCTGTTCTGATACTTTCATGGCGCCTATCTCAGCCGCTATACCAGAGCTTATTTTTCCGGCACAGATCAATCCAGTGATGACAGGACCTATTTCCCGAACGATAGCAACCGCAATCAGACCGGGCAGTTGTGATGTGGCACCGAAGTCAACCAGAATAGGGCGTATCTGCATGGTAAGAACCAGACCCATGATAAAACCGGTAATACTAATAAGAGGAAGTGTTTTATAACCAATGTAATATCCCTGTTTAATCAGTTCGCGGTTCTCAAACGGTGGCCTGAAGAACTGTTTCAGTACTTTTTGTGTAAAGATGGTCAGTTCTCCCAAATCGATGAACCAGGAAGTGTAGTCAATTTCCGGTTTTTCAATTCTGATTTTTTTCGATTTCAGCATTCGATATTATTTATTCTCAGTGCGGATTATACAGCCGGAGGAATTAACCCCTTTAATATACCTCACTTAAATAAGCCTCTTTGACTTAAACTTGATTTAATACTCTTTTATATTTTAAAACGTTGCAGAACGGTAATAGTTTAATG
>DAONDU010000020.1:0-22488 GCA_035402725.1 Paludibacteraceae bacterium
AGCACCAGATCAAACACAGGAATTCCGTCGTTTAGAGGCAATTCAGAAGCGAGCAATGACTGATAGCGCAAAATCTCAGCCATCGGGTCGTTTTCGCCCTTCATCCGAAAGATATTCTCAGCGGGAACGAGTTCCTTTTTCAGCAAATTTTCGTATGTCATACCATAGTTGCTGTCCTTATCCGACGGAGGCACACATCGCTCATCAACCCAGAAAATCCGTAACACATTCCATTGCACTTGACCGGTAAATTCGGATGCCAGCATATGAAACAACAAAGCCGGTGTATTTCCGCCCGATAGCGCCATATTAAAATACTGCTGCCTGTCAGCTTGGCGGTTAATGTTTTGAACTATCAGCCGGGCTACCTCGCGGGCTGTTTCTTCGGGTGTGTTGAAAACATGTATTTTCTCTTTCATTGCTGATTACTGCATTTAAATTTCCCGCAGGGCGAAACCCATTTAATCGCTTTATTCTCAAAAAGCTGATTGGCTTCAACAGGTCCCCAGGTATTGCTTTCATAGAAATACAGTGGAACATCGGGATTTTCCTTCCAGGCTTTCAGGATGGGATCAACAAACTTCCAGCTGGCATGTACCGCGTCGGCACGGGCATAAAGGGTGGAGTCGCCGATCATGCAATCGAGCAGCAGACGTTCATAAGCTTCGGGTATGTTCACTTCGGCCAGGTCAGAATAATGAAAGTCCATGTTCACATTTTGAACCTTATAACCGGCACCGGGAATTTTCATGCCGAAGTCAACGGCAATTCCGGCGTCGGGATGAATACGGAGCGTTATCTTATTGGCAAACCGGCTGACATTCGCTTCTTTAAAGAGTTGCAGTGGCGCGGGCTTGAGATAGAGCACCACTTCAGTAACCCGTTCCGGCAATCGTTTTCCGGTACGGATATAAAAAGGCACATCGCCCCAGCGCCAGTTGTCCACAAAGACTTTCATCGCCACATAGGTTTCTGTTTTGGAGCCGGGGGCAACGTCTTTTTCCTGCCGGTAACCCTGAATGAGTTCATCGTTGGAGGTGGTTTGCAGGTATTGCCCTCTGATGACGTACTTCTCCACCTCTTCTTCACTGATGGGACGCAATGCTTGAAGCACTTTCACACTTTCATTGCGTATGGAGTCCGAGTCAAACACAGCCGGAGGTTCCATGGCCACAATAGCCAGCACCTGCAGCAGGTGATTCTGAATCATATCGCGCATGGCACCCGATGTATCGTAGTATCCTCCCCGCTTACCGACACCAATATTCTCTGCTGAAGTAATTTCTACGCGGTCCACGTATCGGCGGTTCCAGATTGGTTCGAAAAAGCCATTGGAAAAACGGGTGACCATAATGTTCTGAACTGTTTCCTTACCCAGATAATGGTCAATGCGATAAATCTGATGTTCACCGAAACCATGATGTAGTTTCTGGTCAAGTTCAACCGCCGAATCGTAACTGTAACCAAAAGGTTTTTCAACGACAATTCGCTTCCAGCCATCCTCTTCTTTATTCATGCCATAACTAACCAGGTGCGAGGCAACGACCTCGTACATAAACGGGGGAATGGAAAAATAGTAAATAACATTGCGCGGAATATCCAGACTTGCACAAACTTCATCAATGCAGGCATTCAATCCGGCAAAATCTTCCTTTACTTTATTATTGACCGGTTTATAGTACAATAATTTCAGAAATTCTGTCAATTTTTCGGGGCTATTTCCGGCCGTATGAGGTGCATAAACAGTTAATTGCTCTTTTATTTCCTGCCTGAATGTTTGCTCCGTTTTTGGGTCGCTTCCGGAACCTATCACAGCAAATTTCTCCGGTAACAAATTGTCATAAAACAAATTATAAAGAGCCGGCAGCAATTTACGGTGCGATAAATCTCCATTTGCACCAAAAATAACCAACACCTGATTATCGGTTGTGTTTACGGGTTTCATGTTTGTATTATCGTTCATGTTGAATGGTTTTTACATTTCAAACTAATAACGAATTTTCTTCCGGATTGTTTAAATTTTGCCAAATTTACAGTGACAGATTCCGAAAATCTGCCATTCTGTCAGTCAAACGCGATTGGCATCCTATTTGCAAACCGATAAACATGCTGACAACAAGCGGCAAGATTCATACGAAGCGGATAATAACAATCATAAACATATAAAATAATAAAACATATAATTTATGGCAAAAGGAAACATAGGGGTAACAAGTGACAATATCTTCCCCGTTATCAAGAAATTTTTGTACAGTGATCATGAGATTTTTCTGCGTGAAATTATCTCCAATGCCGTTGATGCTACCCAGAAACTGAAAACACTCGCAGCGGTCGGCGAATTTAAAGGCGAACTGGGCGACCTCACCATTCGTGTGCACGTTGATCCGAAGAAGAAGAAACTGACTGTTTCGGACCGCGGTATCGGGATGACAGCCGAAGAACTTGATAAATTCATCAACCAGATTGCTTTCTCGGGCGCCGAAGAATTTCTGGAAAAATACAAAAATGATGCGCAATCCATCATCGGACATTTCGGACTTGGTTTTTACTCATCATTCATGGTTTCGAAAAAGGTTGAGATTTTTACCCAATCGCACAAAGATGGTGCTGTCGCTCAGCACTGGTCGTGCAACGGTGACCCCGAATATACGGTTGAAGATACCATCAAAGCCGACCGCGGTACTGACATTGTGATGCATATCGACGATGAGAACAAAGATTATCTGGAAGAAAGCAAAATCACTGAGTTGCTCAACAAGTACTGTAAATTCCTGCCGGTTGAGATTGCATTTGGAAAACAAAAAGAATGGAAAGACGGCAAACAGGTGGAAACCGACAAGGACAACATCATCAACGATGTGAACCCTGCCTGGGTGCGCAAACCCGCCGATCTGAAAGAAGAAGATTATGACAAGTTCTACCACGATCTGTTCCCGATGAGCGACGAACCGCTTTTCCACATTCACATGAACGTGGATTATCCGTTCAATCTGACCGGTATCCTTTACTTCCCGAAAATTAAAAACAACATCGATATTCAGCGCAATAAAATTCAGCTTTACTGCAATCAGGTATATGTGACCGATCATGTAGAAAACATCGTTCCCGAGTACCTCACCCTGCTTCACGGGGTAATCGATTCACCGGATATACCGCTTAATGTATCGCGCAGTTACCTGCAGAGCGATTCCAATGTAAAAAAGATTTCGTCGCATATCACCAAGAAAGTGGCTGACCGGCTCAACGACATCTTTAAATCGGACCGTGAACAGTTTGAACAGAAATGGGATGACCTGAAACTCTTCATCCAGTACGGTATGCTGAGCGATGAAAAATTCTACGAACGTGCCGAAAAATTCGCGCTCCTTAAAAATGTGGATGACAAATACTTCACTTTCGAAGAATACAAACAGCTGATAGAAGGCAATCAGAAAGATAAGGAAGGCGAACTTATTTACCTCTACACCACCAACAAGGATGAACAATTCACTTATCTCGAAGCAGCCAAAGCAAAAGGCTATGATGTACTGCTCATGGACGGACAACTCGATGTTCACGCTATCAGCCAGTTCGAACAGAAATTCGAAAAAACACGTTTCGTCCGTGTGGACAGCGATGTAATAGATAAACTGATACGCAAGGAAGATACCGGAAAAGTTGAACTTACCGACGACCAGCGGGATGCACTGATCACTATCTTCGACTCACAAATGCCGTCGATGGATAAAACCAATTTTATCGTAACCTTCGAAAAACTTTCATCCGCAGCAAATCCGGTGTTCATCACCCAAAACGAGTTTATGCGCCGCATGAAGGAAATGTCGGCTATGCAGGGCGGTGGTATGATGAATTTCTACGGCGAGATGCCCGACAGCTACAACCTGGTAGTAAACACTGCTCACCCGCTCATCGAAAAGCTGATGCAGGAAGAACAGGAAGCCACCGAAGCGGAAGTACTCCCGTTTACAGCACAGCTGGGTGAACTGAAAAACCGTCAGACTGCACTTAATGACAGTCACAAAGGTAAAAAAGACGAAGAAATACCCGCAGCGGAAAAAGAAGAACTGGACAGCCTGCAACAGAAAATTGATGAACTGACCGAAAGCAAAAAAGCAGTTTACAAAACCTTTGCATCAGGTAATAAAGTGGTGGGACAACTCATCGACCTGGCACTGCTTTCCAACAATATGCTGAAAGGTGAAGCGCTGGCTAAATTTGTAAAACGGAGCATTGAAATCCTGTAGTTTTTTATTCCGTAAAATTGCATTAAAATACAAATACAGACTTTAAGACACTAAGAACACTGTCCGGAAGTTGATTTTCCATCTTCTTTACAGGTTCTTAGTGTCTTATTGATTATTTTCACCAAAATAATCGTTACTTTTGCAACTTATATTTAATAATATTTGCCTGATGAAACCATTTGATGTTTATCCGCTTTTTGATATTGAAATAACTAAAGGAGTAGGATGTTATACCTACGATAAGGAAGGAACAGAATACCTCGACATGTACGGCGGACATGCCGTCATATCTATTGGTCATTCACACCCATATTATATCCAGAAGATGGAGGAACAGATGGAGAAACTGGTTTTTTATTCCAACTCCGTACAGAATTCGCTTCAGGTAAAACTGGCAGAAAAACTTGGAAAACTCTCGGGATATGAAGATTACTCACTTTTTCTTGTTAATTCGGGAGCTGAAGCGAACGAAAACGCGCTTAAACTTGCTTCCTTTCACACCGGCAGAAAAAAAGTGGTTGCTTTTGGCAAAAGCTTTCACGGCAGAACATCCGCAGCTGTACAGGTGACCAACAATCCGAAAATTGTTGCTCCGGTCAACGAAGGTGTTCTGGTTGATTTTCTTCCTTTGAATAACATAGACGCTGTACGTGAAACCTTGAAAAACAACGATGTATGCGCAGTTATCATCGAGGGCATTCAGGGTGTGGGCGGTATCCAAATTCCGCAAACGGATTTTCTCAAATCGCTCCGCGAAGTATGTACTGCAACCGGAACGATGCTTATCCTCGACGAAATCCAGTCGGGTTACGGACGTAGCGGAAAATTCTTCGCCCATCAGCACGCGGGTATTCGCCCCGATATCATCACTACAGCCAAAGGAATGGGCAATGGTTTCCCCATTGGCGGTGTACTTATCAGCCCCGACATTAAAGCGGTCCACGGCATGCTCGGTACCACATTCGGTGGTAATCACCTGGCCTGCAGCGCTGCCATTGCCGTACTGGATGTAATGAAAGGCGAAAAACTGGTTGAAAATGCAGCTTCGGTAGGCAACTATCTGATTGGAAAACTAAAAGAATTGCGCGGTATAAAAGAAGTTCGCGGATTGGGACTGATGATAGGAATAGAGATGGATGATCCGGTGAAGGAACTCCGCAACAAACTTCTGTTCGAACATAAAGTATTTACTGGCGCCAGCGGAACTAATATTATCCGGTTGCTGCCACCGCTTAATTTGTCGAAACAGGATGCCGATTTGTTTCTCACCCGTTTCAAGCAAGCATTACACTCCTGATTGATGAAACAAATCACCATCTTTTTGCTTTTCTTGCTGTTTCTGACGATGGGTACATTTGCGCAGCAAACTGTAGTTGTGAGCGTAATCACCCTGAAAACAGGAGAAAAATACCGTGGTGAAATTGTGGTGCGTAACGATGAAATACTGATGCTGAAAACCGAAGACGGGAAAAGATACCAGTTTCTGATCAATGAAATTGAAAAAATTAAGCAGGAACCGTCAGCTGTAAGTAAAAAAGAGATTGTTTCAGAGGAAAAAACCAAAAACCTGTTTGGTGGAATGTTAAGCCTGAATGCAGGATTGGGCAGCGCTCCCGGTGCCATTGCTTCATCGCCCGTAACAAACATATCGGTGGCATTAGGCACACACAGAACATTGGGTACCAATGCTTTTCTGGGAATTGGTTCAGGCATCGAAACCGTTTTTACTAAAAATACCGTATTAAGTTATATGCCCCTTTTTATCGGGATACATAACGACTTTGGAAAGGTATTTGCCTGTGGTCTGAAAACCGGTTATGACTTTGCGCTGAACAAGCTGTACAAGGGCGGACCCATGGCCGAAATTACCGGAGGTATAAGTTATCGGCTTACTGATACTGCGGGAATGTATTTCGGTTTGTTTGGCCAGATAAGGCATATCAACGGACCGGTAACCGAAAAAACACCCTGGGGAGAATTTACGGGAATAAACAATGATGCCCTGTACAATTTGGGATTGAAAGCATCTTACACATTTTAAAGAGTAAGTGACTAAAAAAATGAACCTCAAAACAGACATAGAAGATATAATTAATCTATTCCAAAAGATGAAAAAAATAATTGATAACGAAACAATAGTAGAAAAAATAGTAGAAGGAATTCAGGAAAAGAAAGGTAAAAGAATTGTTGTGGTGGATTTGAACAAACTACACGATGCCCCGTGCAGTTATTTTGTCATCTGTCAGGGTGATTCCAACACGCAGGTTAATGCCATAGCCACTTCTGTGAAGGACTGGGTTACAGAAAAAATCAAAGTGAAACCCTATGCAACCGATGGTTTCGAAAATTGTCAGTGGATTGCCATGGATTACGGACAAATCATTGTACATGTATTTCAGCGCCCCTTCCGCGAATTTTACGACCTGGAACATTTGTGGGAAGACGCTGACCTGAGACTTATTCCTGACCTGGATTAATTCCACGAATCTGCAAACAAAACCAACCGATTGGTTGTTGAATTGTAAGTTAAAAAGAATTTAAACAGTATTCAAATGTTATTTATAATAAAACAGCATAGAAAGACGTATTGTTACAACTGATATAAAAACACAATAATATTACATGGAAAATAAAAATCCAAATCAAAAGCCTCTAAAACCGGGTGGTAAAACCCCGAAATTCAACTTAACATGGGTTTATGCACTGATAATGATCGGGTTACTGGGCTCATATCTTCTTGGCAACGATACGCCAACGAAGCAGATTAATGTGACTCAGTTTGAACAATACCTTCAGAAAGGGTATATCGAAAAAGCATATATCTACAGCAACAATACGTTAAAAGCATTTATAATAAAAGATTCGGCCAACTACGTATTCGGCAAGGACTCGGCTTACAACAAAAAAGAACCTGCAGTAAGTCTTAACATTGGTTCTCCTGAAGAAGCCAAGAAAACTATTGACACAGCAAGCAAACTTCTGGGACGGGAGATACAGGTTGAATATAAAGCCAATAAAGATTATCTGAACCTCATCCTGTGGGGTTTCGGACCCATTGTTCTGATGGTGTTCCTGTTCTGGATGATGAATCGCCGGATGGGCGGCATGGGCGGTGGTGCAGGAAGCGGCATTTTCAGCGTGGGCAAATCGAAAGCACAACTGTTTGACAAAGGGGACGGAAAAAACAAAATAACATTTAAGGATGTAGCCGGTCTCCAGGGCGCCAAACAGGAAGTGGAAGAAATCGTGGAGTTTTTGAAAAATCCCTCGAAATATACCGAACTGGGAGGAAAAATTCCGAAAGGAGCTTTGCTTGTAGGCCCTCCGGGAACCGGTAAAACCCTGCTTGCAAAAGCTGTTGCGGGCGAAGCCGATGTCCCGTTTTTCTCCATGTCGGGTTCCGACTTTGTGGAAATGTTTGTGGGTGTGGGCGCTTCGCGTGTACGCGACCTTTTCCGACAGGCAAAGGAGAAAGCACCTTGTATCATCTTCATTGATGAAATCGACGCGGTTGGTCGTGCCCGTGGCAAAAATCCAAACATGGGAAGTAACGACGAACGCGAAAGTACACTCAACCAGTTACTCACCGAGATGGATGGTTTTGGCTCCAACAGTGGAGTCATAATTCTGGCTGCCACCAACCGTGCCGATATTCTGGACAAGGCATTGCTCCGTGCGGGACGTTTCGACCGTCAGATACACGTGGACCTGCCGGATGTACACGAACGTAAGGAAATATTCAACGTTCATTTGCGTCCCATCAAAATAGACAATACCGTTGATGTTGATTTTCTGGCACGCCAGACACCCGGATTTTCCGGTGCCGACATCGCCAATGTCTGCAACGAAGCCGCACTTATAGCCGCGCGAAAAGCCAAATCTTTTGTTGGCAAACAGGATTTTCTGGATGCTGTTGACCGTATTATTGGCGGACTGGAAAAGAAAAACAAGATCACGACTGTGGATGAGAAAAAATCCATTGCCTATCACGAAGCGGGACATGCCACCATCAGCTGGAAACTGCATTACGCTAATCCGTTGGTAAAAGTAACCATCGTTCCGCGTGGTGAAGCCCTGGGTGCTGCGTGGTACTTGCCCGAAGAACGCCAGCTGACAAACCGCGAGCACATGCTCGACGAAATGTGTGCCACACTCGGCGGAAGAGCTGCAGAAGAAGTTTTCCTCAAACAAACATCGACAGGTGCGATTAACGACCTGGAAAGAGTTACCAAACGGGCTTATGCCATGGTGGCTTACTATGGAATGAGTGAAAAACTGCCTAACATGAGCTATTACGACTCAACCGGAAATTCTGATTACGGATTTACAAAACCGTACAGCGAAAAAACAGCCGAAACAATCGATGAGGAAGCCAAATTAATCGTTGCCGAACAGTATGAACGCGCAAAACAGATACTTACAGAAAATACCGAAGGACACAACAAACTGGCTGAACTTCTGATTGATCAGGAAGTTATCTTTGCCGAAGATGTCGAGAAAATCTTTGGAAAACGTCCGTGGGAATCTCGCAGCGATGAGTTGATGAGGCTGAACGAAGAGGCTAACGCGCTGAAGGAAAAAACAGAAGAAACAGGACCAACAGCAGCACTTCAAACGGGTGACGATGCAGTTCAAACCGAAGAAACTGCAGATAACACAGAACCAAAAGAAGCTGAAAAAGATGAACAATAATTCTTCCAAAGATAATATTCTGAAAAGAATACAGGATGCAAAACAGACCCGTGAATTCGGGTCTGTTTTTTCCGTTTCGACCGATGCTGAAATCTATCAGCCCTTGGAACCGGATGCTGTAAGTTGCTTTAAGAAAGAACTGGAAGCGATAAACGGCCAATGCGAGATTTTTGAAACTGTGGATGAACTTTTTTTTCATCTCAAAAAGATGTTGAATGATAAAAACATTGAAACGGTTTTTTGCAGAGACAGCCACATCAGCGCTCAACTCCAGAAAAGTGATATTCCCTACACTCAAAATCCGGACGATTTTGAAACGATGAAAGCAGCAGTTACACGGTGTGAGTTCCTCATAGCCCGTACAGGCAGCGTGGTGGTCTCTTCTGCGGGAGAATCCGGACGTCAGCTTATTTCTTATCCACCTGTTCATATCGTTATGGCTGGTACCGATCAGTTGGTCAGCTATCCGAAAGATGCCTATGACGCCATACAGAAAAAGTATATTAACAACCTTCCATCACAAATCACAACAATAACAGGGCCCAGCCGCACTTCCGACATCGAAAAAACGCTTGTTTTGGGCGCTCACGGACCGAAAGAATTTATTATTTTGCTTTGCAATGATAAATCTTTTAATAACTTTGCAATATAAATCCGACTACGGGGACAAAACCTGTATATCCGTAATGCTGCAAAATAAAGGTGTATGAATAATTTCGTGAAACGATCCATCAGCGGGGGCATTTTTGTTACCATAATCGTATGTTCCGTTTTATTGTCACCCTATACTTTTGCAGTTATTTTTACTGTATTCGCAGCACTTGGTGTTCACGAATTTCACAAACTGACTAACTCCACCGAAACTGCCGTAAACAAAACTGTTGCAATTATCGGAGCGGTACTCTTGTTTACCTGCTCATTTATCTACGCCTCCGGCAAATACCAGTATCCGATATTTTCATTCTACGGATTTTATATCCTGGCCGTTCTGATTGCGGAATTGTACCGGAAGAAACAAAATCCGGTGAATAACTGGGCTTATTTTATCCTTGGACAAATTTTGATTGCATTACCCTTCTCATTACTCAGTTTCATTTTATACATCAGAGATTATCAGCCCATCATACTGCTTGCCGTTTTTATTTCCATCTGGGTCAACGATACCGGAGCATATGTAACCGGAATGTTACTGGGCAAACATAAACTTTTCGAACGGATTTCCCCCAAAAAAACCTGGGAAGGTTTCATCGGCGGAGCCGTTTTTGCTTTATTATCGGGCTATATATTTTCACTTTTAATACCAGAACTCAGTCTTATTCAATGGCTCATATTTTCCGAAATCGTCGTTATCTTCGGCACCTTTGGCGACTTGTCTGAATCGCTGCTTAAACGCACTGAACAAGTAAAAGATTCAGGTAATATTATACCCGGACATGGTGGACTTCTTGATCGGTTTGACAGTATGCTGATGGCGGCGCCTGTAATATTTATCTGGTTGAGTTTTATTTTATAAGCTGATAATAAAATACTTTTTATAAACGAACATTAATACAGCATTGGTATGGAAACTTATAATTTTGATGATATACGCTCTTACAATACAGAAGAAATACCGGCTGCCATGGAGCGTCTGTGCAACCAGAAACCTTTCATGAAGGTAGTGAGTACACTTTTCCCGCTTATGCCGAAAGAACAGCTGAAACAGAAGATGCTGAGTTTCACCTCCTCCACCGAACTTCAACTTCAGATGGTATATCCCTTTCTTCAATACCTGGAAGCCAACATGACCACCGGTATCTGCCTGACGGGACTGGAAAACATCGACATCGAAAAAAAATATCTGTACATTTCCAATCATCGGGATATTATATTGGATTCAGCTCTTTTATGTGCAAAATTCATTGAGAAAAAAATTGATACCGTAGAAATAGCCATCGGAGATAACCTCTTGGTATATCCATGGATTGAAGATTTAGTTAGAGTAAACAGAAGTTTTATTGTACAACGCGGACTGAATGCCCGGCAGGTACTGGAAAGTTCGAAACGCCTTTCGGCTTACCTGCGTCACACACTGAACGAAAGGAAAAAATCAATCTGGATAGCCCAGCGCGAAGGCCGGGCCAAAGACTCCAACGATCTGACACAGGAAAGCCTGTTGAAAATGTTTAATCTTGCTGGCGCATCCGGCTCGTTTACCGATAATCTGAAAGAACTGAACATCTGTCCGTTAAGTATCTCTTACGAATTTGATCCGTGCGATTATCTGAAAGCCAGAGAATTCCAGCTTAAACGTGATAATCCGGAGTACAAAAAAACGCCCGAGGACGATCTGATCAATATGCAAACCGGAGTGATGGGCTACAAAGGTAAAGTGGTGTATCATATTTCCGGATGCATCAACGACAGTCTGGATATTATTGCCCGGGATACACAAAACAGAAACGAACAGATAGAAAAAGCAGCGCAATTAATTGACTATCATATACATAAAAATTTCACCATTACAGCAAACAATAAAATAGCCTATGATGAGATTTATGGAGATAAAGATTATGCAAAAGATTATACTACTGCCGAAAAAATAAGTTTTGAGGAATATCTGGATAAACAAATCCGGAAAATTGACCTTGAAAACAAAGATCGCGATTTCCTGCGCCGGAAGATGCTCGAAATGTATGCCAATCCGCTGAAAAACTATTTAAAAGCCAACGGCCTGTAAATAGACGCTCGTAACATATAAAAGGTTCAGAAAGTCAATACTTTCTGAACCTTTTTTGTTTTTTATAGAGAATTCGTTTCGCTCTTAACGGAGTGCAGGATAAAAACACGGTAAAACCAGGGATAAATCCGGCAGGCAATACAATAGCCAAAAAATCCTTCGAGCGAAGCACACAAACCAAAAACTGCGGTCAGTATGTATGCGGCAACATCCAGTCCTGCTACCGAAGTGACCAAAATTGCCAGACTGAAGAAAGCACCTATCCGTGCTGCAAATAGCTTGGGACCGGCGTTGACTATTTTAGGCTTTATATTCAAAAACCTGACAAGTTTTGCCGAAAGGAAAGCAAACGGACTATATGCTGATAACTCAAAACCACGTAACAAAAAGTCGACGAGCAGAAGTAATATGATTAACTCATTGGATGTAAACACATATGCCAATATAAATACGACAGCGAACAAAGCATTTGTTCGTGCAATATGTTCATTAATCCTCTTATCCGAAACCGGACAAACAGCAGTTGTTTTCATTTTCTTATTTATTAAAATTACGAAACAAAGATACAACTGCAAAATACTGCCATCAATCCCCTGATGGAGGTATATTCTATAACATCAATGTGGGATAATACTTCTGATTAATCAACGCGGAAACCGCAGGTCTGACAATAGTGTTCAACCGCTTTGTGCTGCTCAAAACCATTTTTGATATGCTGAGCACGTTCCGATTTCAGAATATCCGATAGCTGATCCGTAAAAATATTTCCTAGCAGAATACTGGCATCCGCATCGATGCAACAAGGCACCACACTTCCGTCAGATAGAATAGCAATCTGATCTCGCATGCCGTAGCAATTCTTCTCGGTGATTTTTTCATTTTTAACCCATTCGAAACGGGGTGCCAGTTGCAGCCAGATATTGGGAGCCAAAGCTATATTTCGTCCGTTTTGACCGAAAACATTTCCCTGAATTTGAAATTTGTCTATTATCAATCTGAAACATAATTCATTAAAATCCTTACTTGTCGGGTTCGTTTGATTCCAGAGACGAAAACTGATATAGGAGGTCTGGGACAGCTCGCATGCAATATTGAGGGTATTTTCAATAAATTCCTTCCAGTTGTCAGATGAGATATTTTCTTCGGCATCGTGCAAAGATATGTTTATCTGTCTGACTGTATGTTGTATGAGCAGTGCCTGTTGTTTCTGCAGTAAGCTTCCGTTGGTGGTCAGGTTAACTTTCAATCCGGTTTCGGCAGCTATTTGCAACATTTGCGCCAAGTGCGGATGCAGCAGTGGTTCACCAAGCACATGCAGATATATGTAATCGGTATAAGGATGTATTTTTTTCACAATAAATCCAAACTCTTCCGGCGACATAAACTTTGCGGGTCGCCGGGTATCATAACAAAAACTGCAATGATAATTACACCGGTTGGTTATCTCAATGTATATTTTCTTAAATCTTTTTGGCATGATGATGATTGATTTCATCGGCAAAGTAAGGCAAATCATCAAAACTGACCAAATTAATTCTTAAATTCGTATCTTTGCATAAAAAAATCAGTAACTTGCATATGTGGTGGATGGATCTTGGCATAAAAGCCGGTCTGGGCGCAGCAAAAATTGCTTCGCTGTGGAATAAGAAAATTAAACAGGCACTGGATGGCCGGCGAAACCTGCCGGAAAAAATTGCTACGGTAATACATCCCGGCGACAAGGTGATATGGTTTCATGCCGCTTCGTTTGGAGAGTTTGAAGAAGGACGCCCTCTGCTCGAAGAAATCCGTCAGCGCTATCCGCAATACAAAATCCTGGTTACATTTTTCTCTCCATCTGGATACAACGCGCATAAAAATTACCCGCATGCTGATCTGGTATGTTATCTTCCCGCAGATATCACCCGCGATGTTCGCAGTTTTCTGGATGTGGTTCATCCCGAAATTGCCATTTTTATCAAGTATGAATTCTGGCCGAACCTGCTGTCCGAAATGAAAAAGCGTTTAATCCGCACCTTTGTGGTTTCAGCCCGCTTTATCCCCAATTCACGGTTTTTCAAATGGTACGGAGGCGTTTTCCGCAAGGCTTTGAGCGCTTTCGAAACCATTTTTGTTCAGGATAAGCGTTCCATCGAACTGCTGAAAACAATCGGATATAACAATGTCGTCTTGGCCGGTGATCCGCGCTTTGACCGAGTGCTGGGCATCTCACGTGAAGAGTGGAAAGACGAAATCGTCGAAAAATTCAAAAACAAAGAGAAACTTTTCATCGCCGGTAGTACGGTAGGCGCAGCAGATGAAGATTTACTACAGCAACTCATCAACAGACATCCGAAAACACGGTTTCTGCTAGTACCTCACGAGATGGACAGGGAACCGATGAACAAAATTGTAGCCAATACTTACCGGAAAACACTGATTTACTCTGAATGTACGCCCGAAACCGATTTTTCCGACACACAGGTTCTGATTGTGGATAAAATAGGTCTGCTGGCAAGACTTTACCGCTACGGCAACTGGGCATTTATCGGTGGTGGGTTTGTGGCCGGCATTCACAGTGTGATAGAAGCTACTATTTACGGAATGCCCGCAGCATTTGGTCCAAACTTTCAGAAAAATCGTCCCGGAATTGAGATGGTGGAAATGGGTGTTTGCGCGTCAATCAGAGCTATTGAAGAACTCGACGCGTGGTTTTCTCCGCTCGAATTTAACGACGAAGAATTACAGGATATCAGCCGGAAAGCCCGGAATTATTCACTCGCTAACTGCGGTGCAACCGAACTGATCCTGAAAAAAATCTTCGGCAATTAATCAGCAAGGATTATTTCGGCAAATTCTCTGACTGCACCCTCGCCGCCTTTTCGGTTAAGAATTCTGATGTTCGGAATTGATTTTATCTTTTGGGCAGCATCTGCCGGACATGCAGCCAATCCCACATTACAAAGCAATTCGTAACAGTTAATATCATCGCCGATGTAGGCTGTATCAGCTAAGGTAATTCCTTCTTTCCGGCAGATTTCTAATGCTGTTTGTAATTTTCCACCGGTATTTTTCCCCTGGTATAAATAATCCATTTTCAGCTTAGCAGCCCGTCGTTCTACGAGTTGGGTCATTTCGGAAGTAATTATACCCGTTTTAATTCCAGCTTCACGAAGCAACTGTATGCCCATGCCATCGCGGGTATTGAATTTCTTCAGTTCATCACCGGCCTCGGAATAATACATGCCACCGTCGGTCAGCACACCATCCACATCAGTCAGAAAGAGTTTAATCGCCTTGGAAGGCTTGTTACTCAATACATGTTTGCGCATCAGATTTTCCAACATGGTCCAGTCGTCGGGTTCGTCGATTTCGATGGCTGTATATTCGGGCATCCTGTAAATGCCAATCCTACCACTTAAACGGTTTTGTGACTCTAGGATATTCTTTACAGTGTTGATATAAAATGCACCATTTTCCATCAACTCACCATCGAAATTCTGGCGCCGTGGACGATTTCGGTAATCATAGTTGCGGGATGTTCCGTTTTCGTTCCAAAAAAAGCGTTTGTTTACGACGCAGGTAAGCAACGAGTCGTAATTTCCCTGCGAATAAAGTTCGAGGGCTTCCCGGAAATGAATGGTCTGAGTAAGCGGTGACGTAGCCTGAACAAGCATAAAGACTGTCTCAGAGGGCAAACCAACTGCCTGTATGTATTCGAGCATAACGCTTTCGGTACTCGCGGTATCCGAAGCATTCTCTGACGAACGGCGATAAACTTTCACTTTGTCAAATCCAAACCCGCTGACCGTATTTTCGATTATGTCGGAATCAGTGGCAACAACGATTTTATCAACGGAAGGCACAGCCTGAAGCGCCGATATATTCCAGTAAACCAGCGGTTTTCCGCAAAATTCGCGAATATTCTTAAGCGGTATTGATTTACTGCCTCCTCTCACCGGAATAAAAGCAATCACTTGTCGTCGTTCCATCGAATCTGATTTTTCTTAAGTTTAGCGAGTTGTGGCTTTTCTATATCCAGAATATCTTCTTTTTTGTATTTCAATGCTTTATAAACGGCTCTGCAATCGCGGCACAGTTTACGCAAACCGTCAGGTTCGAGTGATGCAGCATGATCAGTGCCTTTCCAGGTGCGGTCGAGTGTATAATGACGCTCAACCCATTCGGCGCCCAAAGCTACAGCTGCCGCATCTATCGCGATGCCCAGGTGATGACCCGAAAAGCCAATGGCTTTTACTCTGCTTCCAAAAGTGGATCTCAACCTTGTAAGTTCCAGCAGACAAATATCTTCGAAAGGAACCGGATAACCCGAAGTACAGCTATAAATTACCAGATCGTTGTTACGACCTTTGCTTTCAAAAAAAGTAACAATTTTTTCCTCTTCGTCGCGGTTTGTCATTCCGAATGAAAGATGAATTTCACCTTCGAAATGATCACAAATATAAGCAAGCAATTCCTGATTGAGGTTGCAGGCAGACGGTACTTTTATTAAGGAAGGCTTCAGAGAGATGATTTCTTTTGCTGAAGTTACATCCCATACCGAACAGGAGTATTCCAGTCCGAATTCGTCGCACCAGTTTTTCAGCTGACGATGTTGTTCCAGCGTAAACTCCAGGAATTCGCGGTGTTCGCCGTAAGTTGCTCCGTATGAATTATACGGATTGGGGTGAGGAGCATTGAATTCTTCTTCGGTGAGAAGTTCGCGGTTACTTCGTTTCTGAAATTTCACCACATCCGCGTTACAAAATGTTGCTGCAGTTTTTATCATTTCATGGGCAATTTCCATTTCCCCCTTATGATTACAACCGATTTCAGCGATTATCTTTGGTTTCTGCATGAATTTTTTTCGTTATCACTCCCGCTATCCGGATGTTTATTTCAGGATACGAGGAATTAAATTTCTTATTAATTAAACGCCAGCACCTTTACCCAGTCAACTTCGAGCGAGCCTGTCGAAGGTTTCCCTTTTTTGGGCAGAAACGAATTGAATCCCAGATAAAGATGGTTGTCTTTAGGTACATTGGAGGTGGTACGATATACTTCCATATCGTTGATGTACCAGATCAGTTCCTTTGGTGTCCACACGAGGGTATAGATGTAGAAAGAACTGTGTTTCAGACCTGTTACCCTCACTTCGTCCATCACATTTTTATGAGCATTGCCCATAGTGATTGCCTTTCCGTCGTAATGGAAAACATTGATATGCGGAAGCGGAGAACTGTTACTAAGCCAGAAAGCATGATGAACACGACCGGTGCAGCGTATCTTTGCTTTGAATACTCCGTATTGCTGACGGAATTCATCGGCAGTTTGCACCACGTCAGCTGTATAGTCAAATTCCTTTTCGATAAATCCTTTGGTGGGATGCCAGGCACGCGAAATGCATTTTTCACGCCGTGTTTCGAGGCAAAACACCCCATTATTGACACTGACATTCTTGCCGCCACTATTTGCCTGCAGCTCGTTTTCGAACGAATAGTTACCAATCAGTTCCGGATTGGCAGAATGAAAACCGTATGCCCAGCGCGATTTATCGAGTGTATTCCATTCAAATTGTTCGATAAAGACCGGTTTCAGTTTTCTGTATTTATCGAAACGTACGGGATTTTCTTTTTCGTAGAAAATAATATCGGGATTTTTTGCCAGTTCATAATAACGCTGTTCTATTTTATACTCCGGCACTGTTTTCCAGCGATGCTGATCAGCCCAGAACTGGTTCATTTTCATAAAATCAGGAGCTGAAATTTTTATTTTCAATTCCTCGTAATCTTTGATGATGAATGAGTCATGAAAACGGATATAATTCCTGTATTCTTTCGAATTTTCAAAGTCTTTGAGCTTCCTAAGCTTATCGGAAGCCATAACCTTCTTTTTATCACCCAGACTTTCGTATTCCGGAGTCGATTTAAATGTAAGGAAATTCTTTAGTTGCTCCGATTGCAGTGTTTCGTAATACTGACGGATACCACTGTTATCGTGTAACTTTTGATATTTTCGGCTGATACGGTATTCCTCCATATCCTTATATTTTCTGTTCTGGAGTGTTTTCTTTTTCTCTTTGAATTCGGAAGATTTCACTACATGATAGAGTTTTTTGTACTCTTCGAGTTCGAGCGACTGACCGATTTCGTCGTAGCGTTTCATATCATTGACAGCTGCTTCTTCGATTTTTTCAAATTTCGATGTGGAAAGCATTCCACCGAACATTTTTTTCCAGAATAGATTCATAATATTCTATTTGTTTGTATGCAGATTACTGATTTGTTCCATACATTCTTCGGGTGTAGCAACAAAAACAGGTTTGTAATTTTGATTTTTCGGAGTGAAACATTCCGTTTGCATTCTTTCAATCTGATCAAGCAATTTTGAGTAAAATCCATCTTCATTGATACATATCAGCGGTTTCCGGTGTTCGCCTACAGTGCCCGAAGCAATGACATCAAACATTTCGTCGAGTGTTCCAAATCCGCCGGGCAGGACAACAAATACGTCGGATTCCTGTTTCAGCCTTTTTTTACGTTCACTCATGTCATTTACAATGATTTGTTGAGTTGGCAGCGCGCTTAGCCGGTTCATCTTGATTATAACTTCGGGTATCACCCCGATTATCTCCCCTTTTCCCGATTTTGCACCTTCGGCCACAGCATCCATCAGGCCACCCGTTGCTCCGCCAAAAACGAGTGTCATTCCTTTTTCTGCCAGATACTGGCCAAACCGGAAAGCCGATTGCTTGTAACGGTCAGCAATGTTATTACTTGATGAACAGAAGACACAGACTTTCATGAATTCAACTGTTATAAATTTTTGAATATGAAAAAAATATATGCAGTTTTTAATAAAATGATTATTAACCGGAAACTGTGAATCGTACGTCACCGTTCTGATTTTCTGATAAAAAACGTAGATTTTTGTATAATCTTATACCGCAACGTGATTTTACAGAAAATTGAATATCCGATCAGTACAGATATTCAATTTTCACAATTTCACTTATCAGCTTTTATGCATCAATATTTGCATAAGTCGCATTCTGCTCAATAAACTGTCTTCTTGGCGCCACATCATCGCCCATCAGCATAGAGAAAACGTGGTCGGCAGTGGCTGCATTCTCGATGGTTACCTGACGCAGGGTTCGGTTATCCGGGTTCATTGTTGTATCCCAGAGCTGTATTTCATTCATTTCTCCCAAACCTTTGTAACGCTGCGTATGGATACCACTTTCATTTCCGCCACCGTATTTGTCTATAAAAGCTTTACGCTGCTGGTCGTTCCAGCAGTATTCTTCAACTTTGCCTTTGGAGCACCGGTAAAGCGGTGGCGTTGCAATAAAGAGATAACCCTGCTCGATAATTTCCTTCATATGTCGGAAGAAGAATGTCATCAGCAGTGTGGCAATGTGGCTTCCGTCCACGTCGGCATCGGTCATGATTATAACTTTATGATAGCGCAGTTTGGAGAGGTTCAGCTCCTTGCTGTCGTCCTCTGTTCCAATGGTTACACCGAGAGCCGTGTAAATATTACGGATTTCTTCGCTGTCAAGCACTTTGTGCTGCATGGCTTTTTCCACATTCAGAATTTTACCCCTCAAGGGCAAAATTGCCTGAAATTCGCGGCTGCGTCCCTGTTTGGCTGTACCACCGGCAGAGTCCCCTTCGACGAGGAACAATTCACATTTCTCAGCATCCTTACTGGAGCAGTCGGCCAGTTTACCCGGCAATCCGCCACCCGAAAGGGGAGATTTGCGTTGTACAAGTTCACGGGCTTTGCGGGCGGCATGACGTGCTGTAGCTGCCAGAACCACTTTATCAACGATGGTGCGGGCATCTTTCGGATTTTCTTCAAGGTAATTGCCAAGGGCTTCGCTTACAGCCATATCCACCGAACCCATTACTTCGTTATTACCAAGTTTGGTTTTGGTTTGACCTTCAAACTGCGGCTCAGCCACTTTGATGGAGATAACAGCTGTCAGTCCTTCTCGAAAGTCGTCACCGCTGATTTCTATTTTAGCTTTTTCGAGTTTTTCGAGTAATTTGTTATCTTCGGCATATTTTTTCAGTGTACGGGTAAGTCCGCGTCTGAAACCTGCCAAGTGAGTACCTCCTTCAATGGTATTGATATTATTCACATAAGAATGGATATTTTCATTGTATGAGGTATTGTAAAGAAGTGCAATTTCAACGGGCGTACCATTTTTTTCGGTCGAAATGTGTATTACCTGATCAATGAGGTTTTCACGACTTTCATCAATATATTCGACAAATTCCTTCAGACCTTCTTTTGAATAGAAAACTTCTTTCTTGTAGCTTCCATCTTCCTGCTGTACTCTCTTATCGGTCAGCGTGAGGGTTATTCCGGCATTCAGATATGCCAGCTCACGAAGCCGGCTTGCCAGAATATCATATTTATAAATTGTTTCGGTAAAAATACTGTCATCTGGCAGGAATGTCACCGAAGTTCCCTGCCTATCGGTTTCACCGATTTCGGCAACCGGCGCTTTGGGGATACCGCAGGAGTATTCCTGAGCATACAACCTTCCATCGCGGGCTACTTCCACACGCAACAACGTTGAAAGTGCATTCACGCATGACACACCCACTCCATGCAATCCGCCTGAAACTTTATAACTTCCCTTGTCGAATTTACCACCGGCATGAAGTACGGTCATTACCACTTCAAGTGCAGACTTTCCTTCTTTTTCGTGCATATCCACCGGGATACCACGACCATTGTCTGTTACTTTTATTGAATTATCCTCGTTGATTGTTACATGAATCATGTCACAATAACCGGCCAGGGCTTCATCGATAGAATTATCAACCACCTCGTACACCAGATGATGCAATCCTTTCAAGCTAATATCACCAATATACATAGCCGGACGCTTACGCACCGCTTCCAAACCTTCAAGCACCTGAATACTGTTAGCACCGTACTGTCCGGCAGAATTTTTAATTTGCTCTTCGTTCATTTTTATATCTAATTTATTTTCAGACTTTTATATGATTATTGAGTATGAAATATAATTTTCAAATTTCATATCTAAAAACATACAAATATACGATAAAAATTTGGATAACTGAAGTAAAAATCGTGTCGATTTTTACTAATTACTGCCGTGTAAACCTGTGCAGATGCACAGGTTTACACGGCAGTAAAACCTGAAACCAGCTTTGGTTTAGCTCTGGGGGTTAAGTGTTGTTTTTCCCAGCACGTTGGTTTTTCGCCATGCGTCAACAATCAAGGCAGCTGCTATTTCGATACCAAAAGTCGAGCTATCTACCGTGAGATGGTAATTTTCCGGCTCGCCCCAGTTGCGGTGAGTATAGTATTTGCTGAAGTTAATCCGTTCCTTGTCTTTTCGCTCCATTTGTGCTTCTGCTTCGCCGGGAGCGAAACCATAGTTATTGATGATGCGTTCCAGACGGAAAGCTTTATCGGCATGCACAAAAACATTGAAACAATTCGGATGACTTTTCAGTATAAAATCGGCCGAACGGCCCACGATCACGCAGGATGATTTTTCACTGATATCCCGGATGATTTTACTTTGAACAAGGAAAAGTGCATCCTGAGGCGGCATAATCTCGTTGACATATGCGTAATTGTGTTTGTAAAGCGAGTAGAGCAGACTATTCTTCAGCTTCTGTTCATTTTCCTTTACAAATTCAGGAGTAAAGCCACCTTCGAGTGCGGAAAGTTCTATCAGGTTTGTGTCATAAAATGTAAAACCCAGTTTTTTTGCAACAAGCTCCCCTACCTCATGCCCGCCACTGCCATACTCCCGGGATATAGTTATCACCTGAGTATGTATTTCTTCCGGAGGTGTAATGTCAATTTTATCGGTAACGCCAATCAGTTTATCTACAAACGTAAATTTTTGGGAATAAAATCGGGTTATCGCACCCACCAGAAACGCCGCTACCACAGTACCTTCACGCACACCCTGAAGATTTCGAAGAAAAATCAATGAGAAAACTACAGAAATAACCACAAGCAGGCTATCAAAAGCAATCTTCACCTTTCCAAATTCCAGCTTGCGTTTATTGGCAATTGCCATTACAAGGGCATCACCCGGCAATAAAATCATGTTCGATTTTACCAGCAGAAAAACACCTAATGCAATCACCACGCTGCTCAGCAAACTCAGCAACCATTCCATCCAGTAGGCAGAGACTGAGAAACCAGACAATGCCGACACCGACAGATCAATGAACCATCCGAAAAAAAACACCACAGGCAACTGGAATAGTTGTAAGGGATGAAATTTTTTTCTCAGGATGAGTATCTGCAGGACAATAAAAAAAGCATTAAGAAGTACTGTATATGTGCCTATGGAAAACGAAGTAAACAAACTTAATACGTAAGGGAAAGCCGATATTGAGGTAGTTCCGAGATTAGATTTCACCGACAATGCCACCCCGAATGACATAATAAATATTCCGATTACAAGGAATATCGATCGATTAAATAGTTTTTCCGTTTTCATTGTCCGCGTACCAACAGATTTATTCAGATTTGATCAGTCTGATTTTCGACACACAAAATTAATCATTTTGCTTCATATAAAAATGTATAAGACACAGTTAATTACCTAAAATTAAGATTTACACACCACTCTAAAAATAACAGCAATTTTCAATGACCGGATTTTATTAATTTATCAGTATTTTCACAACCAAATTACGACATAATGTGTTATTTATTTGTGTAATAACTGTGCTGTACTCAATGAATATCTTTATTATGAACATGATTTGAATTTTCCAATTTTAAACATCAAAAAAAAATGAAAAACCTTCACTTGCTTCGATTGATTTTACTGATGACCGTTTG
>DAONDU010000021.1:0-19445 GCA_035402725.1 Paludibacteraceae bacterium
AATTATAATGTCATTTATTTTGTAAAACATACCATATTGTAGATGTTTTTTTTTGATATTTTCACTTAGTCTTCACAAAAAGAAGGTATCATACAGCAAATTTAAAATTTTGAATAGTATTTTATAAATGTACTACTACTTTCATTTTTTTTGAGTGTTGAGAGCTGGTTACTTATCACCTTTCGGTTTTATTACATATTTTTTGCAGTTACAGACCAAACCAAAACTTTTTTCTGTTGTTTTTAGAATAATATATTTTATCAGATAAAAAAGTGATTACACGAATGTCAAATAGAAATAATAAAATACTGATTGCTTATTTTTCGCGCAGGGGGATGAACTACCAGAATGGAAATGTAGTAAATCTGCTGGTGGGTAATACTGAAATTATTGCCAGAAAGTTACAGAAGATGACAGGAGGCGATTTGTTTGAAATTCGCACAGCAGTAGATTATCCCCGGGATTATATGGAGACTACACGCATAGCCAGAAATGAGTTGCGAACAAACGCGCGCCCCATACTAGCTGAATATATCGAAAACCTTGAAAATTATAATGTAATTTATCTGGGCTATCCCAACTGGTGGGGCACTTTCCCCATGGCTGTGTGCACTTTTCTGGAGTATGCCAGTTTTAATGGCAAAACGATCATACCATTCTGTACTCACGAGGGTGGCGGTTTTGGTCACAGCGAAACGGATATCCGGAAACTTTGTCCCGATGCAATTCTTCTGCCGGGAATAGCCATACAGGGAGGCAGCGCGAAAACAGCGGATGTTCAACTGGAGGAATGGCTTAAAAAATCGAATAGTTGAAATGACAGCTTCACTCGGTGGGAGACTATTACTATTCATATTTTCTCAGGTACGAGGGTAGAGGTTTTCTCTGTCCTCTTTTTTTTTTCAAAAAAACCACCGTACATCTCGCGCCATTCCGCTATTTCATTTATCTTTGTCGAAAAAAAAATAATTATGCATAAAATATTAGTTATTAATCCGGGTTCCACCTCTACCAAAATTGCTGTATATGAAGAGGAGCAGCAACAGTCCGTTTTTACCATACGTCATAGTACCACCGAAGTCACACAATACGAACATGTGCTCGATCAGTTTGATTTCCGCTATCAGCTTATTATACAAACACTTAGTGACAACGGGGTAAATATGTCGGATTTCTCAGTAATTATGGGGCGCGGGGGTATGCTTCCGCCTGTTGATTCAGGTGTTTATGAAGTGAATGACCTGATGCTCGACACGCTTCGCAAGCACGAACGCGGCGAACATGCAAGTAATCTCGGCGCATTTCTGGCCGAAAAAATTGCTTCGGCAATTCCTGGTTGTAAAGCTTACATTGCCGATCCGGTGGCTGTAGATGAGTTGGACGATGTCGCTCGAATCAGCGGTATGCCCGAAATTCCACGAAGGACGATTTTTCATGCTCTCAACCATAAAGCTACCGCCCGCCTGCATGCTTCTATAGTTGGTAAACGCTACGAAGATCTCAACTTAGTTGTGGCACATCTGGGTGGTGGCGTAACTATTGGTGCGCACCGCAAAGGGCGTGTGATTGAAGTCAATCAGGGTCTCGACGGATGGGGAGCCATGTCGCCCGAACGGGCCGGAACAATTGACGCCGGTCTGCTCGTTCGGATGTGCTTCACAGGAAAATATACTCAGCATGAAATCCTGCGCAAACTGGCCGGACAGGGTGGGCTGATTGCTCACTGCGGAAGCAATAATGTGCAGGAACTGGTAAAGAAAGCCGAAAGCGGCGACGAACAGGTGGCAAAGGTGTTACAGGCTTTTGCCTATTCGGTGGGCAAGGAGATAGGAGCTATGCTTGCTGTGCTGCATGGCAAAACAGACGGGGTAATCCTGACCGGCGGCGTGGCATACAACGATTACATCGTAGATTATGTGAAAGCCATGATCGAACCGCTGGCAACAGTGTATGTATATCCGGGTGAAGATGAAATGGCCGCACTTGCTTCCAATGCGATGCGTATACTCCGGGGTGAAAGTCCGAAAGTGTTTAGCGTTAAGAAAGGATACGTTGATTACAACTTTTAGAATAAAACTTTTAACCAACAACATAATAAAACCTGATCCGTTGCAAAAATGGGACAGGTTTTTTTTAAGTAATTTGTTGCTTTAAGCATTAGTTTGTTGTACCTGACTTCGGATACCGAAGAGCCTGATCTTTTCCTCCCAGACAACCCATATTCCAAAAATCATGATATAAAATGCATATTTGGTGATGTGTTCGTGCCACAGTTCGAATTGTTCGGGGTGTCCATCCATTATGGCGGTAATGAAAGTGATACGCAGAATATTGAAAAGATATACACACAACAGTCCCAGAGGTATGTACCAGAGTTTATGCTGCCACGGTCCGCGACTGAATGCCAGTATGCAAAACAAAATATATGCCTGCTTGATACCCGTACATGACCACACTATATGCACGGCGTTGAGACTTACTGTATGACGAATCACATTGTTATCCGTCAGAGAGGTGCTGAATCCTAGTCCCTGAAGTAGCCAATGGCTTACACGGGCAGTATGACGAGCCATAAAGTCGAACGGCAGTGTGATATCCATCCCGAAGAAACTGACCAGATAACCTTCTTCATCGCCCAGAACGGTGTATTTCCAGAAAAAATGCGATACCAGTAGAATGATGACGAAATAGATCACTCCGCTGTAGGGCTTCAGTTTTTCGGGCAGCTGCAGTTTCATAATTTTTACACCAGTAAATTACTTACCCGGGCATACGGAACTTCCTCAATGCTGCAGAATTCTCCTTTCAGATATTTATAATAACCCGTAATGGCTATCATGGCGGCATTGTCGGTGGTAAAGGCAAAGGGTGGGATGAAGATATCCCAGCCGTATTTCTCGGCGTGCTGGTGGAAAGCATCACGTAATCCGGAATTGGCCGAAACACCCCCGGCGACTGCAACCTGCTTTATATTGAGGTCGTCGGCAGCTTTGTGGAGTTTCTTCATCAGTATGTCGATGATGGTGGCTTGCAGGCTGGCACACAGGTCGGCCATATTTTCCTGTACAAAGTCGGGGTTTTTCCGGATCTCGTCGCGAAGCAGGTAAAGAAAAGAGGTCTTCAGGCCGCTGAAACTGTAATCATAGCCCTGCAAATGGGGCTTGTTGAGTTTGAAGGCTTTCGGATTACCCTCTTTGGCCAGTCTGTCCACATGAGGTCCGCCCGGATAGGGAAGTCCCATCACCTTGGCACACTTGTCGAAAGCTTCACCGGCTGCATCGTCAATTGTCTGACCGATCACTTCCATATCGAGGTAGTTGCGCACCAGAACGATTTGCGAATTACCACCCGAAACTAGCAGACAGAGAAACGGAAAGGAAGGAAATTTTTCATCCTCTTTACCCTGACTGATAAAATGCGCGAGCACGTGCCCTTGCAGATGATTGACATCCACCAGCGGGATGTTCAGCGCCTGTGAAAATCCCTTGGCAAACGATGTGCCCACCAGTAGGGAACCCAGCAAACCGGGACCACGTGTGAAAGCGATCGCCGTAAGTTCTTTCTTGTCGATGCCTGCCTGCACCAGTGCATCGTGTACTACCGGAATGATGTTTTGCTGATGTGCTCGTGAAGCCAGTTCGGGGACAACGCCTCCGTAACGGGTATGCACAGCCTGACCTGCAATAACATTCGAGAGCATCACTCCGTTGCGGATAACTGCGGCTGAAGTATCGTCGCACGATGATTCGATTCCAATGATGGTTATATTTTCTGACATTTTCAAACTTAGAAATAATTAATTTATCCTCTGTTACTGCATTCCGCTTCTCCGGGAATCGGCTTATCGGCCCGAAAGCTGGAAGATATCTACATGCCTTTACTGATGTTTTACGCTTTTACTTTTCATTCCCACCAGCTATAGGAGGATTTTTTTTGCAAAAGTACTGACTAATACAGTTACAGACAGTATTTATAAGATATTTTTTTTCTACTTTTGTAGAAATAATTTTCAAAGATATAAAAAAACTTGTACATATAACCGGATATGTTTTGCTGGGGATCATTTTGTTGCTTGCCCTGGCAGTTGTCGCGTTCAGAAATAACGGAGTGCAAAATTATTTGGCAGGTCAGGTTACACGCCAGCTTTCGGAAAAACTGCATACACGCGTCAGCATCGGCAAGATTGACTACCGGTATTTTAATTCTTTTCATTTCGATAGCCTCTATATTGAAGATCAGCAACGCGATACACTGATATTTGTGGAACGTGGATACGCCGGTTTCGATTTCTGGAAATTCTTTTCCGGAAAATATGTTTTCAAAGAAATTAAAATTGAAGGGTTGTATGGCAACCTGGTTATTGATACCGCCGGAGTAAGCAACCTGGATTTTGTGATTAAAGCTTTCAGTAAGCCTCAGAAGCCTAAAAAAGAATCGAAGGTTGAATTTAATTTCAAAAACATTCGTCTAAATGATTCCCGCTTCCGCCTGACCAACCTTCAGCATCCGGCAGCTTCCGATGCAAATCGTTTTGATGGCAACAGAATGGATTTCAAACACCTCAATCTGGTGCTGAATGTGGATTATATGAAAAAAGATTCACTCTCGGCGCGCATCCGCTCTTTCAGCACGGTAGAACGCTCCGGTCTGACCATCAGCAATATCGAAACGGTGGTGCATGGATGGAAAAAAGGATTTCATATGCCTTATCTTAATGTATCATTGCCACATACTTCACTTTTACTCGATTCGGTTTCGATGACCTATGATAGTGTTGCCAATCTACGGAATATGCTGAATAAGGTGAAATGGAATGCCAGAATTAAAACTTCGAAGGTAGCCATGAAGGATCTTGCTGCTTTTGCACCCAATTTCAGGTACATGAAGGAAAATGCCTCTGTTCGTGGATTGCTCACAGGCAGAATCTCGAGTTTCCGTTTACATGAAATGGAGATGAACTATGGAAAATCACTCACACTGAAGGCCGATCTGGACCTGAACGGAATACCCAATCTGGATGAAACGTTTATTTATGCCAATATCCGCGATTTTCATGTCAATAAAGGCGACGCGCAGGATTTTATCTCGCAGCTCAGCCACAAGCCGTTTGTGCTTCCCAAAGAACTTTCGCGACTTGGTGTGGTACGCTACACAGGTAATATCTCAGGATTTTTCAGCAACCTGGTAGCTTATGGAAATATTACCACCAATGCAGGAAGCCTCAATACGGATATTCTGTTACAACTTGAAAATAAACTCAGCGACCTGAAATACAACGGAACAATCCGAACACAAAATTTTCAGCTGGGGCAAGTTCTGAATACGAAATTATTCGGAAAAACAGCTTTCAAAATCACGACAAAAGGAACAAAACTTCATAACCGAAGTCTCCAGGGAACCATCAGCGGCGATATTGCTGAAATATACCTAAATAAATACAACTATCAGAATATCAGCCTGGATGGCAACTACGACGGTACAGGATTTGAAGGTAAAATGGATGTGAAAGACCCGAACCTCGATGCTGGTTTCGATGGAGTGGTGGACCTTACCAAAAAATTACCTGTTTTTAATTTTGACCTTCAGGTGAATAATGCAGATATTCATGCGCTCCATCTGACCAAAGAATATAAAGATTCACAGCTTTCATTTGACGGAAATACAAACATGGTGGGAAATTCGCCCGATAACCTCAACGGTTATCTGATTCTGAACAACATCCGCTTTTTGAATGCAGGTGAACAGATAGTGATGGATCAGTTACAGTTTGTATCCGAAGTCGGTGCAAAATTTTCAAAATTCACAATCACATCAGACCTCATTAACGGTAATTTTGAAGGGGATTTCAAATACAGCACAATTCCCCAGACCCTTTCACAAATTGTCGAAAATTATATTCCAGCCCTTTCAGGTAAAAATATTACCGGAAAATGGAAACAGGTTAATGCGAATAATTATATGAACATAGATCTGACCCTTTCGGATACAAAACTGATTTCAAGGGTACTCAACCTGCCCTTCACTCTTGATGGTATTACTACGGTTAAAGGATTTGTCGATGATATCAATGAACGTGTGGAGCTGAATGCCCGAACACCTTTCCTGTCATTCGGCAGTCAAAAGATCAGGAATATTGAACTGCTGCTGAATAATGAACACCAGCAACTCAATCTGCAGGCAAGCGCAAGGCTCGAGAATCAGAAAAACCTGACAAACGTGAGTCTTAAAGCCGCGGCTGCCAACGATTTGCTTTACACACAATTTGGATGGCAGAACAACGACACCATAAACTACGCAGGTGAAATTCAGACAAATACAAAATTCAATAAAGAAAATAATCTCACTTCTGCGCTGGTTACATTTCTTCCCACGCAGATTGTTGTCGCTGACTCTACCTGGGATATATTGGGTTCACAGGTTAGTATTAATCCCGATACTACATTCACTGTAGATAATTTCAGAATTAAGAATAGAAAGCAATATATTAACCTCGATGGTACAGTTTCCCGAAAAGAAACCGATATTTTGACGGTAGATATGAATGACTTGAACCTCGACTTTTTGATGGCGCTGGTGAAACTAAAGAATGTATCTATTAAAGGTAATGCAACCGGAAAAGCAGAAGTTTATTCTATCCTGAAACAACCCGTATTCGAAGCGGATATTGAGGTAAAAAATGCCCGTCTGAATAACTCACCGATAGGCAATGCCTATCTCTACTCTACCTGGGATCGCGAAAATAAAGAACTGCAGGCATCAGGTACATTTATTGATGGGAAAGATACTGTCGCTTTGGCAAACGGAGTGTATATTCCCGCAAAAGATTCAATTGATTTTATTTACGATGCACACAGACTGAACCTTGGCTTTCTTACAAGCTGGTTGAGTTCCTTCTCCAAAGAAGTTACCGGACTGGGTACAGGAAAAGTTCGTATGTTTGGAAAAACAAAATCAATCGGGTTTGAAGGGAGTGTATTTGCAGAAAATGCCAAACTCTCAGTCGAATACCTGAAAACATCATATTCTTTTACGGATTCAGTGTATCTGACCCGTAAATCGATAGCATTGAAAAATATCACCGTGTACGATGAAGAAAAAAACCGGGGTTACCTCAACGGACTAATCACACACGATGGTAACTTCAATAATATGAAGTATGACCTTAAAATAAATGCCCGCAACATGCTGGCACTCAATACGCAACCGCGCGACAATGAATTTTTCTACGGGAAAGCATATGCTTCGGGTAACGTTAACATTTACGGCAATATGGCAAATATCTATATTGATGTGAATGCCAGCACACAGCCCAAAACCAAAGTCTTTATCTCGGTGGGTGGAGCTGCCATAGCCAATGAAAATAACTTTATTACCTTTGTCAATCAGAAGGATACTACCAAAACCAAGACAAAAGATACTGTCGTCAGTGAAGCTAAACCAACAAGACTTCGAATGAACCTGATGGTGGATGTAACACCAGATGCCGAAATTCAGCTGATTATTGATCCAAAAGCGGGCGATATGCTATCTGGAACCGGAAGCGGCAGCCTGAGAATGGAGTACGACGACTTTTCGGATATCAAACTCTACGGAACCTACACAATTGACGAAGGGAAATACCTCTTTACACTGCAAAATCTGTTACGCAAGGATTTCAAAATCAATCAGGGAAGCAACATATCCTGGACAGGAGATATGCTTCGTGCCCAGATGAATATTACTGCCATTTATTCACAGACCGTTTCGTTGCGTGATCTGATGAACGATGCTATCCTGAGTTCCACATCGCGAACCAGCGTTCCGGTCAATTCCGTGCTGAAACTTACAGGTGATTTGATGACACCCGATATCAAATTTGATATAGACCTTCCAACCAGCGACGAAACACTTAAAATGCAGGTTCGCAACCTGATAAATACGGAGGAAATGATGAACCGACAGATGATGTATCTACTGCTGTTCAATAAATTCTATACCCCTGATTATGCCAAGGGCGCAGCCACTTTTGCCTCGTCGCTGGGTAACAATACCTGGTCGCTGTTTGCCAATACGGCTTTCGGCCAGATCAATAACTGGCTCTCCCAAATGACAAATACTTTTCAGTTTGGAGCCAATATCAGAAGTACCGGGCTGGGCTCAGAGTCAGCTCAGGAATATGAAGCTGAAATATCCTATCAGCCAAACAACCGCCTTCTCGTAAACGGCAACCTGGGTTACCGGAACGACGACCTGGCAAAAAATAAAATCATAGGCGATGTAGATGTAGAATATATCCTTACCGAAAATGGGAAACTGCGTCTCAAGGCCTACAATCATACAGTCGATCGATATACACTCCGGTCTGCTCCCTTTATTCAGGGAGTGGGTGTCATGTACAAAGAAACATTCAATACCTGGGATGAATTGTTGAGACATTATTTCAACGTATTGACAAAACCTGCGAAAACACCGGCAGATACAACAAAGACAGAACCAACCAATAATGAAACTAATTAAATTATTTTTTGCACTTTTATGCCTGATACCCGCTATGCAGGGGCAGGCTCAGACCATCGATAAGTATTTTGTGGACATGCCTGCCATCCTGATGCCCGGACTTGAGAGCAAAATGCGCCTCGAACTGACCGAGTACTATAAATCCGAACGCAGGGACAGCATTCGAAACAGTTATGGTTACCAGGTGAAACTGCTGACACTCGATACGGTGAACAACTATATAAGTGTTCAGGCAGCATCCAATACGCGGTTTGAATTGAAAACTTTCCAACGATCCGATACGTCGGTGGTGATTGCTGTCATTCATACTATATGCGGACCGGTATGCAGTTCGTATATCCATTTTTACGACAAAGGATGGAATGAAATAAAGATAGATTTTCCAAAACTCAACAACCGTAACTGGCTGAAAACACCCGAAAGCATAGTGGATGGCGAGAAAGTTGAAGATATGCTGAAAGCAACATTTATAGAACTGACATTTAAACAGGAAAAGAACGCCATAGAAGCCCGAAACCACAGTTTTGAATATCTGAATTTGGAGTCTGGTAAGTTACTGGAACCGTATTTGAAAAAGGAAAATATCATCATTACATTCGAAAACAATGGCTGGCATATTCAGTAGCTGTTGGCAACATTGAAAAAATAACTGATATAAAATTTCGAAATAATAACTATGTCTGATAAATCATCAATACAAATTAAGACAGGAATAGGGTATTACCAGAACCAGAGGAAAGAGATGCTCGAATTTATCCCGGAAAATGCAAAATTCATTCTCGAAGTTGGATGCGGCGAAGGTGTCTTTTCATCCATGATGTCGCGCGAAGACCGTGAAATCTGGGGTATAGAAATCAATCCGCAGTCAGCTGAATTGGCCAGGAAGAAGTGCAAACAGGTTTTTGTCGGCGATTTTAATGAAATTTACGGTCAGCTTCCCCGAAATTATTTCGATTGTATCGTTTTCAATGATGTGCTCGAGCACATGTATGCACCCTGGGATGTACTCCGAAATGTGAAAAATTTGCTTACCCCACAGGGTGTTGTGGTTAGTTCCATTCCCAACTTCCGATATATCTCCAATCTCATTACCGAAATTCTGTTTCAGGGTGAATTTCGCTACCGGCCGGAAGGGGGAATTCTGGATGATACACATATCCGTTTTTTCACCTCGAAAAGTATCCTGAGAATGTATCAGGAACAAGGGTATAAAGTGTTGAAACATCAGGGAATTAATTCCTGTAAAAGCCCGAAGGAGAAACTTTTTATCAGGCTTTTCCTGGGAAAACTGAATGACATCCGGTATAAGCAATTTGCAACGGTGGCAAAACCTGAATAATAATGAAACCAAAAGTTAGTGTCGTTGTACCCGTTCATAATGCAGGTAAATTCTTCTCCCGCTGTTTGGATTCGCTCATCGGTCAGACCCTTACTGACATTGAAATTATACTCGTGCTCGATACGCCAACCGATGGCAGCGACAAGGTGGCTGAGCAGTATGCACAACAGGATAAGCGTATCCGTATTGTAAGAAACACAACCAATCTGCATATCGGATATTCGCGCAATGCGGGAATTGATGTTGCTGAAGGCGATTATGTAGGTTTCTCCGATGATGATGATGTATGTCACCCGCGAATGTTTGAAGTATTATATGAAAAAGCTCAAACCTGTCATGCCGACATTGTTGTAAGCAACTACTGTAACGAAGTAAATGGTAAGGTTGAAAATTATTGTTTTCCGGAACAACTGTCCGAAAAGGAATTTAAGCAAAAATATCTCGAAGCACTGATACGGGGCAATCACTCGCAGCCGGACACGGTTTCTTTTAATAACGTGAACCCGGTTTGGAACCAGATATTCAGTCGTGAATTACTGAATCAAAACAATATCCGCTTCACCGACAACAGGAAAGTATCTATGGAAGATGTTATCTTCAATATTCAGGCACACTTTTATGCACGGAAAGTGGAATTTGTTCCGCAGGTATTCTACCGGCACATTATCAATGAAAAGAATGCGTTTAATAATTACGACTACCTCTCGCACGAAAAAGTGACAGCACACATTCATTTTGTGCATCGCTTTATGGAGAAGAATGGGATGTTAAGTGAATATCGGGATTTGTACTTGATTTGTATCATCAAACGCGTTTATACTTCTTTCAGAAATGAAATCAGATTTAAGCGAATCTTTCATGCGATCCCGTTTATCAGGAAAATAAGGAATAATGCTGATTTACAGCAGGCTATAAGTCCGCTTTTCGAGAAAAAACAACTGCTGAATAAATTACCTGTAACGAAAAGGTTATTCGCTTTCCTGATTCGAAAATAGCAGCCTTCAGAATACAAAATTATTTTCAGTAAAATCTTTGCAGGCTTTCTCGTAATCATCGGGTCGGCCGATGTCCAGCCAATAACCCGAGTGTATCTTCACGGTTGCCGGATGCTGGTCTTTTATAAGATCGAGCATCAGGTGATCAAATCCGTAGAACTGATTCTCGGGAATATATTCAAGTACTTTATTACTGGCCATATATACTCCCATACTCACATTATATCGGTTGGTGGGTTTTTCTATAAAATCCGACAGTTTGTTGTCATCACCAATTTCCAGTACACCGTAATCCACTTTTTGGTCGCGGGTAAAGGCTGAAACGGTGAAAATGTTCCCGGAGCGTACATGCTCATCGTAAAACTGTCCGAAGTCCAGATCGGTTAGTACATCTCCGTTCATTACCAGAAAGTTTTCGGGCAAATCTTGGATAAGTTTCAGGGGTCCCATGGTGCTCAGCGGCTTGTCTTCGAGCGAGTAATCTATGGTAACACCCCACTTGTTGCCGTCGCCGCAAAAAGCTCGGATAATATCGGCCATGTGGTTCACGGTAATGGTGATGTGATCAAAACCCGATTTTGCAAGCTGACGAATAATGATTTCAAGAATTGGCATTTCACCTATCGGTACTAGCGGTTTGGGTAAACTTACCGTGTAGGGTTTTAACCGTGTGCCTTTTCCGCCTGCGAGTATGACTGCTCTTTTAGACATTGTAAATATCAGATTTGAAGTACGACATATTTTCTCTTATCCAGTTGATGGTTTCCGCTAACCCTGTTTCGAGTGTGTAATCAGGCGTCCAGTTTGTGCTGGCTTTGATTTTGGTATTGTTGCAGTATAGCCGTTCAACTTCACTTTTATCGGGTCGTATGCGCTGTTCGTCAGCAATAATCTCCACCTCTGTTCCAATTATATTCGCGATAAGTTTTACCAGATTGCCGATGGTGATTTCCTCGCTCATCCCGATATTTGTAATTTCACCATAAAGTCCGTCGGCTTTAGCTATTTCCAGAAAGCCCTTTGCGGTGTCTTTGACAAAGGTAAGGTCGCGGGTAGGAGCCAGATTGCCCAGTTTCAGCGACCTGCTGCCGTTGAGTATCTGAGTGGCAACGGTTGGTATAATAGCTCTGGCTGATTGCCGGGGTCCGTAAGTGTTGAACGGGCGAACAATTTTCACCGGAAGGTCGAATGATTTGAAATAACTTACCGAAAGTTGGTCGGCTCCGATTTTTGTGGCCGAGTAGGGTGATTGGCCGACCATAGGATGGTTTTCATCAATCGGAACATATTGTGCGGTTCCGTAGGTTTCACTGGTTGATGTTACCATCAGTTTCTCAATGTTCAGCAGTCTTGCCGCCTGAAGAACGTTATAAGTTCCTTCAATATTTGTTTTGATGTAAGCCTGCGGTGAAACATACGAATAAGGAATACCAATAAGTGCAGCCAGGTGAAAAACCGTATCACAGCCCTGCATGGCTGCAAATACCGAATCGTAATCGCGGATATCGCCGGTTACTACCTGTATTTTGTTTCTGATAGGACTGCTGTCCAACCATCCCCATTTGTTCCAGGAGTTGTAATGTACAAATGCTTTTACCTGATAGCCTTCAGCAACGAGCAATTCAGTGAGATGTGAGCCGATAAAACCTCCGGCTCCGGTTACAAGTATATTTTTCATTTTCGTTTGTATTATTCAATCCATCATGGACTTTATTCCTTCAATAAGAGAAATTTTTGGTGTCCAGTGTAGTTCTTTTTTTATTTTTGTGATATCTGCAACCGTGTCCAGCACTTCATTCGGACGGATTTCGCGGGTACATTCATAGTCAACCTCATGTTCGGAAAGTGTCCTGACAATTTCGATAATCTCTTTGACCGAATGGCTTTCGCCGGTTCCCAGATTGTAAGTTTGCAGTGTTGGTTGTAAGTTTGGCGTTTGCAATGCCAGAATTACAGCTTCAACAATGTCTGTAACGTGAATATAATCTCTTTTTGGTCTGTCGTCTTTTATTACAATTTTACCCGTTTTAGCCTGACTGATGATGGTTGGTATCAAAAAATCAGGATTCTGACCTTTGCCGTAGATGTTGAACGGCCTGAAAACAGTAACGGGAACCTGAAAATCGCGGTTGTAACCTTCACACAGGCTTTCGCAGATTACTTTGGTCTGAGCATACGGATTGTATGCTTCAATCCGGTGTTGTTCATCAATTGGCTGATACTGAGGATTACCATACATATAAGAACTGAAGTAAATCATCCGGGCTTTGTTTAACCGGCAGAGCTCCAGCATATTGAGCGTACCCAGGTAATTGACTTCATAAAATTTCTTCGGATCGCGGAACGATGCCGGTACGAATGAAAGATTAGCCAGGTGAATAATAATGTCGAAACCTTTCAAATCATTCACCTCATCCCAGTTGCAGATATTTATGCCGTTTTGGAGGTCGCAAAGTATGAGTTCGACTTGCAGGTCCTGCAATCTTCTGATCAGATAACTTCCGATAAAACCTGAATAGCCGGTGACGAGAATTTTCATTTACGGGTTATTTTTACTTTCGAGTCACAAAGTTAAACAAAAAACCTGATTTTTATTTTCCGATACTTAATTCTGTGAAGATTGTTTATCTTTGTTGGCTGAAACTGCAAATTACGTTAGAATGACCACTGCAAAAAAACTCCGGATTATTTACATCAAACCCAACGATACATCCTTCATCCGCAACGATCAATTGATATTTGAGAAGTATTACGAGGTTATACCTGTATTGCTCTCTCAGTCGGCAGGTAAGATCCGGTACGGCATCAATAATATCAAACTTTTTTTCAGACTGCTGGCCAGCGGTATGAGAAAGGATACTCTCTTTGTAGCCTGGTTTGCCGATTACCATTCGGCTGTGATGGCACTTGCAGGTAAACTCACCGGACGCAAAACGGTGGTTTTGATTGGCGGACAGGAAGCTGTATGTTATCCGGAACTGAACAAGGGAGTGTACCGCAGCAAATTTCGCGGTGCTTTTGTAAAATATGCCCTCCGCAATGCCAGCCTGATTGTAGCCAATCACAAGTCGCTCATATATCACGAAAATCATTATTATAATCTTGAAAATCCCCACATCGACGGCATCCGGCATTATGTAAAGGGACTAAGCACTCCCGTGGAAATAGTTTACAACGGTATTAATCCTCAGAAATTCGTTCGCGATAATTCAGTGCCGAAAGAAAATAATCTTGTGCTGACAGTTGGAACCATGAGTCATATCGGTGATTTTTACAACAAAGGTTTTGACCTTTTCATTCAGGTTGCCGGGCGGAATCCCGATTTGCAGTTTATCCTCATCGGTCTCAATCCTGCTTATCTGGAATGGGCTGAGGAAAATTATCACACTTCAGGAATAACGAATTTGCGGATTATTCCTTCCTATTGTCCGCAGGAAATACTCAACGAAAGTTACAACCGGGCAAAAATCTTTGTACAGGCTTCCATCACTGAAGGTATGCCCAATACACTCAGCGAAGCCATGTTGCTCGAATGTATTCCTGTCGGATCAAATATCAACGGCATACCCGACGCGATAGGGGATACGGGTGTTGTCATCAAACACCGGAAGGTGGAGGAACTGGAAACTGCCATTCGTCTGGCATTGAAGAAAGACAGCGGATTGCTTGCCCGCCAGCGCGTAACTGAACTGTTTTCGTTCGCAGGGAGAGAAAATAAACTGGTCGGAATACTTGACGGCTTAGGTGAAAGATAGAAATTACAATTCTTCTGCAGTCGGATTTATTTCCGAAGGAGTGTTTTTATCGTTTTTGTTGCCAGCGAACTGATTGTGGCATAAATATTCCTGTAAAACAACCGGATAGAGATTATATAAATAATTCCTGCGACTGCCATTTCAATGATTAGCAGGACAATATCTGTTAAGTGCAGGAATGATATTGCCTTAATTATCAGCGCAATAAATAGCCCGATGCCTGCTGCAGGCAGAATATCTTTCAACTGATTTTTCCAGTAATGATTAATTTCACGTTTTACTTCCACCATGGTAATGAAATAGCCAATCCAGCAGGCCAGGACATAACCGGCTATCATTATTTTACTTCCCAGGCTGAACAATGACACCACCGAAAGTAAAATCAATCCTTTTTTGATGATTTCTGTTCGGAAGGTGATTTTTGATTTACCACGTGCGTTCAGAGTGTTAATGTTAAGCTGATAAAGGCATGAAACAAGATTGGCGGCACAAATGAGTTGAAAATATGGTACAGCCGGCAACCATATCTCACCAATCAGCGATACGATGAGATTTTTGGCGCTGGCGATGAGAAAAAATCCGGCAGGTATCACAATGACTGCCGTCTTATGCGAAAATTCTCTAAGAAGATGTTTTAGTCTTTCGGTTTGCTCATGAATTTGAGAAAATACATTGTAGGTTGTTCCTGTCAGTACCGACACAAAAGCATAATTTACGGTTTCACTTTGCTTGTTGGCCTGAACGTAATATCCAATTTCTTTCGGAAAAAACTTCCCGTATATCAGAGTGAAAATATTGTTGAAAATGACATTCAATATCCCGGTACCCAGCAATCCGATGCTGAAATGCCAGTGCTCACGAATGTAAATAAATGAAAAGAACAACAACGGTTTCCACCTGACAAAATAGAAAAAACAAATCATCCGGACGAAATGATAACAAACAAGCTGCACGGCTAATGCCCATACACCAAAACCCGTGATAGCCATTGTTGCACCAACAGTGCCACTGATAATGGTGGATATGAAATTGACTTTGGTAATGTTCTTGTAATCGAGTTTTATCCCCAGAATATTAATTTGTACAAGATAAAATGCATTAAGAATGATTACAATAAATGTAAATCTTGAGAGATTGACAAGTTCTGGCTGATGAAAGAAAGCGGCAATGGATGGAGCGCAGAAATACAAAATGACATAGAGTAAGATGCCGATAAAAACATTGAAGAAAAAAATGGTGCTGAATTCCTGCTGGTCATTTGATTTTTTGCGGACTAAAGCCTGACCGAAACCACTTTCAACCAAAACAAACGACAATCCGTTGAAAATTGCAAGCATGCCGAAAAGTCCGAAATCGTCAGGCACAATATTATTGGCCAGTATCAGACCTACAAGAAACTGAATGGCTTGCTGACCAAACCGATCAGCCGTTGACCATTTCAGCGCACTGATGGTTTTTTCTTTCAGGTTGTCGCTCATAAATATAATGAAGCAGTTGACATGTAGCTGCCAACTGCTTTTTTATAGGATTCTCTTTTTTATATTATTTTATCGTCAGTTCTTTGATCAACCGGTCGGCACCACCTACTTTTTCCATTATGAAAAGTACATATCGGATATCAACACTGATGGTGCGTTGCATGTTGGGCTCGAATACAATATCGCCGCTCAGGGCCTCCCAGTTGCCGTCAAATGCCAGTCCGATCAGTTCTCCTTTAGCATTGAACACAGGACTTCCCGAGTTGCCTCCGGTGATGTCATTGTTGCTGATAAACGCTACATGCATTTCACCGGTTTTAGCATCCACATACTGACCGAAGTCTTTTGCCAGAATTGCACTTTTCAGTTTCTCGGGTACAACAAATTCCGGATCATTTGGATTCTCTTTTTCCAGAATTCCTCTGGTTGTTGTAAAATAGTCGTATGTTGCTGCGTCAGCCGGATTGTAACGGCCAACCTGTCCGTATGTCAATCGCATGGTGAAGTTAGCATTCGGATAACGTGCTGTGTTATTTTCAGCGGCAATTTCTTTCAGACCGGCTTCGTATAAACGTTCGGCATCGTCAATCTTCTCAACAGCACTTACATAGTCTTTGCTGTTCAGAGAATTCATTGTCTTCAATACATCATTGAAAAAGATGACTGCGGGATCTTTCTCGAAATTGTAATTCTTTTTGTTGAGAGCAGCGCTTAGTTTTGAAGGAGATACGAATACCGACTTGTCAAAAAGATAGGCTGCATATTTGGCATAATCACCTTTGAACTTTTTATCTATGGTGTTATATATTTCCGGTAAAGCATCGGGGGTAACCGATTTTTTATAAGCGTCGAGCAATACGGCAAATGTTGCCTGATCTACTTCAGGATAGTAATCTTTGTAGAATTCTTCTGCTTTTTTCAATATTTTCTCTGAAGAGTCGTTGTTTTTTATTCCCCGTTTTACCATGCTGGCCATACGTGGAAGTTCAACGCCCGAAAGCAACGATTCACTCAGGTAACTTAAAGCATGACTGTAGGGGAAAATGGTATTATAGCCGTCTTCGAGGTCTTTCAGTACTGTACCGTACTTTTTCACCCGTTGCGGGTCTGCTTTTACCCATTCGTCGAATTCTTTTTCCTGTTTTTGTTTCTGTGCTACAACTTTCAGTTTTTCTATGGCGCTGTTCATACCAATGCTGTTTTTCCAGTAATTGGAACTGCGTGCATATTTTCCTGCGTAAGCAATGTTTATTGCTTCGTTGGCAAGCATGTATTTTTTCCACACATCCTGTTTTGCTCCCCTGATTTCGATACGGGCTTTGTTGCCATTATTTACACGTTCGTTGATGCCCCACGAACTCAGGTAGCGTTCTGTTGAACCCGGATTACCCAAAATCATGGTGTAGTCGCCGGGTTGATAACCCTGGTTGGAGATGGTCACAAATCGTTTCGGACTGTAAGGCACATTGTCTTTTGAATAATCAGCCGGTTTTCCGTCGGGTGCACAATAAACCCGGAATACCGAAAAGTCGCCGGTGTGACGCGGATACATCCAGTTGTCTGTTTCACCGCCAAATTTTCCGATAGACGATGGAGGTGCATAAGCAAAACGAACATCAGTAAATTTCTCGTAAACGAATAAATAGAATTCGTTACCTGAATAGAAAGGTTTTACCTGTGCTGTGTAATGTGTTCCCTGTGTGGCTTCATTGCTGATGGCTTTGCAGATCGAGTCCTGTACTTCGTTACGTTTTTTACCATTCAGATTGTCTATCTGGGGTAAAACGCGGTCGGTTACGTCTTCTACTTTAACCAGAAAAGTTACGGCAAGACCCGGTGATGGAATTTCATCTTTCAGTTCTTTGGCGGTAAAACCATCTTTCAGGTAGTTGTGTTCTACCGAGCTGTGTTTCTGTATGGCATCGTAACCGCAGTGGTGATTGGTGAAAACCAGACCTTCGGGCGATACCATCACACCGGTGCAACCGCCTCCAAAGATTACTACAGCATCTTTCAGACTTACATTTTTATCGCTGTAAATTTCCTCGGCAGTCATGGTCAGTCCCAGTCCATGCATTTTCTGAATGTTAAGTTTTTCTATTAAAGGTAACATCCACATACCTTCGTCGGCTTTTACACTCAGAAATAAAGTGAGTGAAAGCAGTAATACTGAAATTTTCTTCATTCTTGAATTTTTTGTGTTATTCCGGGCAAATTTTTATTGCCGGCAAATCTTGTGTGTTTTTATTAAGTTGGTTTTGTTTACCGGTAGCAGAATTATCTGTTTATCTGTAAATATAACTCTGTAAATGCTTGAAATTTAGTCTACAAAGGTAATCCAGCCATGTGTATCAGGTTCATCACCGTACTGGATGGCGCGAAGTTTATTGTATAGTTTTTCACTCCATATGCCGGGTTTTCCATCTTTCGAAAAGACGTACGACTTGTTTTCCAAGAGGTCGTCAATGCGTTCAATCGGGCTGATAACAGCTGCTGTGCCGCATGCTCCGGCTTCTTCGAAGGTAGCCAGTTCCTCTTCGGGAACTGCGCGGCGTTCCACTTTCATACCCATTTCTTCTGCCAGAACCATCAGACTTTTGTTGGTAATGGAGGGTAGGATTGAAGTTGATTTTGGAGTGATGTAGGTATTGTTTTTTATACCGAAGAAATTGGCAGCACCGCATTCATCAATATATTTCTTTTCTTTGGCATCGAGATAGAATACCGCCGAATAGCCCATATCGTGTGCTTTCATGCCGGCTACCAGACTGGCTGCATAATTACCGCCAACTTTATAGATGCCGGTGCCAAGCGGCGCTGCGCGGTCATATTCGCGCATGATTACGTAGGGTGTGGTAGCAAATCCTCCCTTGAAATAAGGACCTACCGGAGTTACAAAAATGATAAATTCGTATTCTTTTGCAGGTTTCACACCTACCTGAGCGCTGGTGCCGATGAGCAAAGGACGAATATAAAGAGATGCTCCCGATTCGTAAGGCGGAACAAATCGTTCATTCAGTTTAACCACTTTTAAAACAGCTTCTTCAAACATCTCGAGCGGCAGTTTCTCCATCATAATACCTTCACACGAAGATTGCAGGCGTTTGGCATTTTCATCCAGACGGAATATCCGTATTCTGCCATCTTTACCCTTGAATGCTTTCAGCCCTTCAAATGCTTCCTGACCATAATGCAGGCAGGTTGCTGCCATGTGCATAGTAATGTTTTCATCTGTGCAGGTCCTGATTTCACCCCAGGCCCCGTCTTTGAAAGTACAGCGTACGTTGTAGTCGGTTTTCATATAACCGAAACTCAAATTACTCCAGTTTATGTTTTCCATAAAATTTAATTATCTGCCCCCTAACCCCCTGATGGAGAATTT
>DAONDU010000021.1:19545-21235 GCA_035402725.1 Paludibacteraceae bacterium
TTAAAAAATCTGTCCCAGCGAATTTTTCCTTCAAAGAGTGATTTATCCTTGTTGAGCGAAAGCCACACAAACATCGGTCGTCCTACGATATGATCCTCCGGAACAAATCCCCAGTAGCGAGAATCGGCCGATTTGTGACGGTTGTCACCCATCATCCAGTAGTAATTCATCTTAAACTTGTAACTGGTGGCAGGTTGGTCATTGATAAATATCTGACCATCCTTCACTTCCAGTTTGTTTTTTTCGTACACGCGAATGATGCGTTCGTAAATCGGAAGATTGGCTATGGTGAGTTTCAATATTGCACCCGCTTTTGGAATGTAAATCGGACCATAGTTGTCGCGAGACCAGTTGTAGGTATTGCCGAGCGGAAAAGTATGATCTTCCATCAGAACTCCGGAAGGTTCAATAACCAGTTTTACAACTCCCCGTGTATTTTGCATTTTTTTGTAAGACTCTTCAGTTAACGGAAAATTGTAAACGGGCAAATTTGGATTTAAACCGAGTGTGCTTATTAAACCACCTGCCTGCGAATTATCCAATAAAATACGATCTTCCTTGCTGATGTTCAATCCGTCAAGCACTTCGTCGGTAAGGCGTGTCCCGTCGGTTTGTACGAAGTAATTGAACTGAATTCCCGGAAAATGTTCCTGTGGTTTTCCGTTTACTATTATCTGATTGTTTTTTACTTCCAGCCAGTCTCCGGCAATCCCTACACATCGTTTTACATAATTTTCGCGGCGGTCAACAGGGCGGTAAACAATTTCGCCGAAAATATCGGTACGCGAACGTACAACATCCCTGCCATATAGGAAACACAGGGTGTAATAATCCGGATTTTGTTGTTTTACACAAACGGTATCACCGGTAGGGAAATTGAACACGACAATATCGTTTCGTTCCAGTTTGTCGGTACCTTTCAGTCGTTTGTATTCCCATTGCGGCTTTTCTATAAACGATTTTGAGTTCAGAATGGGGAAGGTATGCTGCACCAGCGGAAACGAAAGGGGCGTCATCGGTACGCGCGGTCCGAAGCTGGCTTTGCTTACTGCCAGAAAATCACCTACCAGCAGCGATTTCTCGAGCGAAGAGGTGGGTATCTGATAGTTCTGAAACAAATAGGTGTGAATAAAGTACACGGCTACCAGTGCGAATACAATAGCATCCACCCAACTCATGACAGAGAGCACCGTTTTATTCTTTGATTTTTTCCACCATGTCCATGGAATAATTTTGGTAATATAAACATCGAAAATAAAGGGCCATAGCAACAACCACCAGAAATTGCCTACCCAGGCAATAAAGAGTATGTAAATAAGGCTCCAGATGGTGCATTTAACCCACTGTTTTACTGGTCTTTTCAACCGGGATGCAAATGTTTGTTTTTCTGAGTTCATACTAAATTGTAAATATGATTTTTACTAAATAATGCTGTTAAATTATTGATTTCAAAATTTAAGCATGTCATCCATGCCTAAAAACCCTTTTTTACCACAGGTGAATTCGGCAGCCAGCACAGCTCCGAGCGCAAAACCTTCCCGACTTTTTGCATCGTGTGTAATTTCTATGATGTCGGCAAATGATTCATACCGGATGGTGTGTATGCCCGGTACCTGACCTTCACGAATTGATTTGATGGCAAGTTCATTGTCATTTTGTTGTATCTCTTTCACCCAGCCTGTTTTCCGGT
>DAONDU010000022.1:0-17787 GCA_035402725.1 Paludibacteraceae bacterium
ATCCCACCCTTGGCGAAAACCCGACACTGGAACAACAGGACAGGCAGGCTAAGGGATATACCGATCAGCTCGCTTCACCCTGGATGCAGTATTTTATAAAGTATGATCCGTTTCCAACGCTTAAGAAAGTAAAATGTCCGACGCTGGCACTCAACGGATCAAAAGACTTGCAGGTTCCGCCTGCTGAAAATCTGACTCTCATCCGCAAAGCATTTGGCGAAAGCGGAAATAAAAGACTGACAGCTATTGAATTGCCGGGGTTAAATCATTTATTTCAGGAATGTACTACCGGATCGCCATCGGAATACGCGGTAATAGAACAGACATTCTCGCCGCTCGCGCTGAATGAGATGTTGAAATTTATCAAACAACAAACGAAATAAATTGACAGAGAAAAGCAGAATTCAGTTAGATTTCTGCTTTTTGTTTTTCAAAAATGAAATTGCTGTGTATGTTTATGTAAAAACCGGCTTTTTACCTAAATATTCTGTTTTATCTTCAGTAAATATGGAAAAATTACGTAATTTTGTCATCTGCTTCAGAACTTAAATTCATTAAAAATCGAAGATATATGAAACAAGTCCCGACATTTGAGGCGAGTTCCATACTACCTTTAAAAAACAAATTATTACCGTATGAAAAAGTATAATTTTAATGCAGGACCATGTGTTTTGCCCAAGTCGGCTATTGAATCAGCTATTGAAGCTATTCGCGATTTTGATAATACAGGAATAGGTATTCTTGAAATTTCTCACCGTACGCCGGGCTGGGAACGGATTATGGCTGAAACAGAGCAACTCTGGAGAGAACTGCTCAATATCCCTGAAGAGTATGCAGTTTTGTTTCTGGGAGGTGGCGCGTCCACACAGTTTTTCTATGTTCCTGCCAATCTTTTAGGCAAAAAAGCAGCTTATCTGCAAACAGGTGTATGGGCTAAGAAAGCCATCAAAGAAGCAAAATTTTATGGCGAAGTTGAGGTGGTTGCATCTTCCGAAGATAAAAATTATACCTACATACCAAAAAGTTACACCATCCCAACGGATGCTGATTATTTCCACATCACCACCAATAATACCATTTACGGAACCGAAATTCATGAAGATATTAACAGCCCAATTCCTTTGGTTGCCGATATGTCGTCTGATATCATGTCGCGTCCGGTAGATGTCAGCAAATATGCGCTGATTTACGGTGGCGCTCAGAAAAATGTAGGTCCGGCCGGTGTTGCATTCGTTATTGTACGCAAGGACCTGCTCGGCAAAATGGACAGAAAACTCCAAACTATGGTGGACTACCGGACACACATCGGCGAAACAGCCAAAGATAACTCCATGTTTAATACTCCGCCGGTATTCTCCATTTTCGTCATGCACGAAACACTCAAATGGGTGAAAGATCTTGGAGGCGTGGAAGCCATGTATAAAATAAATCTTCAGAAAGCCAATCTGTTGTATGACGAAATTGACCGCAACAAAATGTTCGTAGGTACAGCTGTTAAAGAAGACCGTTCGATTATGAATGTATGTTACGTGATGGCTGAAGAGTATAAGGACAAAGAAGCCGACTTCATGAATTTTGCCAAGGAAAGAGGAATGGTAGGTATCAAAGGTCACCGTTCGGTGGGCGGTTTCAGAGCTTCTATCTATAACGCCTGTCCGCTGGAAGCAGTCGAAGCATTGGTAGCCTGCATGAAGGAATTCGAGAAAATGAATTAGAAAACCTGCCCCCCTGACCCTCCCGAAACAAGTTCGGGACAGGCTCTGAAGGGGGGAACTGATTGTGCAAAATAGACGTTTCCTTCACATTTGAAGGATTTATTGAAATTAATTTACATAAATTACATAAAAAAATGCTCGCTAATTCCCCCTTTAGGGGGTTAGGGGGCCACAGATTTTAATTACTATGAAAGTACTTATTGCAACCGATAAACCATTTGCCAAAGTAGCGGTGGATGGTATTCGCAACGAAATAGAAGGAGTTGGTTACGAACTGGCTCTGCTTGAAAAATACACCGAAAAACAGCAGTTGCTGGATGCCATTGCCGATGCTGACGCTGTGATTATCCGCAGCGATATTGTGGATGAGGAAGTCATCAATGCAGGGAAAAAACTGAAGATTGTTGTTCGTGCCGGTGCAGGATACGACAATGTGGATCTGGAAGCAGCTACTCGCGCCGGAATATGTGTCATGAATACTCCCGGTCAGAATTCAAATGCTGTGGCCGAACTTGTTTTCGGATTGCTGGTTTTTGCTGTTCGCAATTTTTACAACGGGACTTCCGGTACTGAATTGATGGGTAAAAAGCTTGGCATTCATGCCTATGGAAATGTTGGCAGGAATGTTGCCCGCATTGCTAAAGGATTTGGAATGGAAGTTTCGGCTTATGATGCTTTTTGTCGTCCAGAGGATATAAAGGCTGAAGGTGTTAATCCTACCTGTTCGGTTAAGACACTTTATCAAAGTTGCGAAATGATTTCTGTACATATACCGTTAACTCCCGAAACAAAACAGGTTATTAATAAAGAATTGCTGGAGTTGATGCCAAAAGATGCCGTACTTGTTAATACAGCTCGTAAGGAAGTGGTGCATGAAGCCGATTTGCTGCAGCATTTGGTCGATAATCCGAAATTCAAATACGTTACAGATGTTACTCCGGATACCGACGAGGAATTTAAGGTAAAAGTCGGTGACCGTTACTTTGCCACTGCCAAGAAAATGGGCGCTCAGACTGCCGAAGCCAATGTAAATGCCGGTATAGCTGCCGCTCAGCAAATCGTTGATTTTCTGAAAAACGGAAATCAGAAATTCAGGGTAAATAAGTAAACCAGTTACAAGTAAAAATATGATATCAGTATATTACGGATGTTTTAAAACAGAACAGGATTGCAGTTTTTGCAATCCTGTTCTGTTTTAATGTTTTATTTCATTGAGGATAGATCCTGCGGCTTTTTTATCCGATACATTCATATTCAAAGCCGAGTTCTTTCATTTCAGTTTTATCGTAGATATTTCTGCCGTCGAGTACCAGCGGATTTTTCAACGATTTTTTAACCACATTCCAACTGGGCATTCTGAATTCTTTCCATTCGGTAACCAGCAGCAGGGCATCGGCATCAAAAGTGGCATCATAAATATCATTGGCAAAATATACTTTTGAATAGTCCGGTTTTTCTGTTGTATTATTATCCTTTTCGAGATATTCCAGGTAAGATTTTGAGGCAGGAATGGCAATCGGGTCAAAGCAGCGAACAGTCGCGCCAGCCAGCAACAGTTTCCGGATAATGTCAAACGCGGGTGCCTGACGGATATCATCGGTGTTTGGCTTGAACGCCAGTCCCCACACTGCTACAGTTTTTCCGCTCATGTCGTGTCCCCAGCGTTTTGCCAGTTTACGGAAAAGTACCTCTTTCTGCGTATTGTTGACTTCTTCCACGGCTTTAAGCAGTTTGAGTTCATAGCCGTTTTCCTCAGCTGTCCGTATAAGCGCCTGCACATCTTTGGGGAAGCATGATCCGCCATATCCCGAACCGGCATATAGAAATTTGCTCCCGATGCGAACGTCAGTGCCGATCCCTTTGCGTACCATATTGATGTCGGCGCCAATAATTTCACACAGGTTGGCAATGTCGTTCATAAAACTGATACGGGTAGCCAGCATGGAGTTGGCAGCATATTTGGTCATTTCGGCAGAAGGAATGTCCATGAAGATTACCCTGAAATTATTCAGCAGAAAAGGACGATAAAGTCTGGTAATCAGTTCTTTTGCTTTTTCACTTTCGGTGCCCACCACCACGCGGTCGGGGCTCATGAAGTCGTTGATTGCATCGCCTTCTTTCAGAAATTCGGGATTGGAAGCTACGTCAAACGGAATGCTGACGCCGCGTTTGTCAAGTTCTTCCTGAATGGCTTGTTTCACCAGCCTGGCAGTGCCCACCGGAACGGTACTTTTTGTTACCAGTAATACGTATTTGTTCATTTTCTGTCCCACTTCACGGGCAACCTGTAACACATATTTCAGGTCGGCGCTTCCGTCTTCGTTGGGAGGAGTACCTACAGCGCTGAAAATAACTTCCACATCATCCAATACATCATCCAACCTGGTACTGAAATGCAGTCTTTCAGCTTTGACGTTGCGGTTAACCATATCTTCCAGTCCCGGCTCGTAAATCGGAATAATGCCTTTGTGCAGATTGTCGATTTTTGTACTGTCCACATCCACGCAGGTGACATCCACGCCCATCTCGGCAAAGCAGGTTCCCGAAACGAGCCCGACATAGCCGGTACCTATAATAGCTATTTTCATATTATATATTATGTGGTGATTTAAATAAATAAAGAGTTACACATAAATTGTAACTCTTTGCAAATATCGTTATTTTTCAGTTAAAAAACAAAATCGGGTATCTCAATTGTTCATAGTCCTGAAAACATAAATTTTTTCTACGCAGCGTTTTTTGATAAAAATTTCACCTGGGTTCAAACCGGAATGTATATATGTTATTTCCTCAGATTGAGATAGTTGATGATAAGTTCCACACTGTTGTCGAAACTGATTTTTCCTGTATCAATACAAATATCAAAATTGCGGGCATCCATCCATTTCTTTTTGCTGAAATTGTTGATGTAGAGTTCACGCTCCTTATCGTTTTGCAGTACGGTTTTTCGAGCTTCTTCTTCCGTCATATGGCGGATATCCTTGATCCGCTGAACGCGTTTTTCGAGGTCGCAGTAAATCAATACACTGACTTTGTTAGGATGGTCGCGCAGAATGTGGAAACCACAACGACCGATAATAACTGAGGAACTTTCGTCGGCGATATGTTTAATTACATCGGATTCGGTTTCAAAAAGCTGTTGGGTAGTTGGGAAAAAATTATAGGAAGACGGGATGTAAACCTCCGGAGCTGATACATTGTAACGCAAGAAAGTTTTCCAGAAGGATTCGAACTTTTCTTCTTGTTGTTCCAGGTCTTTTTCAAGCATTCTAAGTTCCTGTGCTGTTTTTGTAATTATTTCATGGTCAGCATAATACATGCTAAGTCTTTTTGCCAGCTGATGACCGATATAAGCACCTCCGCTTCCAAGCTGGCGGCTAATGGTTATTACTAATGGTTTGTTCTGATCCATTTTTCCTGCCTCCTGATTTTTAATTATTTGAAAAAAATATTTTCTGCTATAATTATAACGTTTATGAAATAAAATATCCTTTCAGACGACAAAAAAAACCGTTTCCTTTAGGTGAAAACGGTTTATTAATCAGAGTTGCATATTTGGTTATTTATTCAACTGCCTTAAAGCTCATATCCAGACTTTTAATGGAGTGGGTGAGTGCACCCACCGAGATATAATCCACTCCGCATTCGGCGTAATCACGCAGTGTTTCCTTTGTAATACCTCCGGAGGATTCAGTTTCATATCTGCCTCCAATCATTTCAACTGCTTTTCGGGTTTTTTCCACTGAAAAATTGTCCAACATGATCCGATCAATACCGCCTATATTGAGCACCTGTTGCAGTTCATCAAAGTTACGAACCTCAATCTCTATTTTAAGATTTTTGCCTTTTTCCTTGAGGTATTCTTTGGTGCGGGTAATTGCCTGTTCGATACCTCCTGCAAAATCCACGTGGTTATCTTTCAGCAGGATCATATCATACAGTCCGATGCGGTGATTGGTGCCGCCTCCGAGTTTAACGGCTTCTTTCTCCAGCATGCGAAGTCCCGGAGTGGTTTTGCGGGTGTCGAGCACGCTGGTACGTGTACCTTTGAGCAACTGCATATATTCATGCGTACGGGTTGCAACTCCGCTCAGTCGTTGCATGATGTTCAGCATAAGTCTTTCAGTTTGGAGTAATGACTGAATTTTTCCTTCAACCACAAAGGCAATATCTCCATATTTTACCTCCGAACCGTCCTGAATGAAAACTGTCATTTTTAATTCCGGGTCAAAAGCTTTGAAAATCTCGCGGGCAACTTCCACTCCGGCAATTATACCGTCCTCTTTAATTATAAGTTGCGATTTGCCCATTGCATCGGGCGGAATACATGATAGTGTTGTATGATCACCATCGCCAATGTCTTCGGCAAACCATGCCGGGATCATTTTGATAAAATCTTTATTCATTATTTGTTTCTATTCGTAATTGCTGTATTAAGGATTGTTTTCCTGTTCTTCGGGTCAGAACGTATACTCTGTAATTCCTGCTTGAAGTTTTAAGCGTACCGATTACAAAACTGGCGGCTTCCCGATTACCCTTGTGAAGGACTTGAAATCCCAGAACTGAATTATTTTTGAAGAAATCGGAAATAATACCAATAGCCTGCTGCTTGCTATAAACATCATTTTTATCGCCAATAACCAGTTCCACATTATTATTTAACCAGGCTGAAAGTTTGCCGGCATCCCCGCTGTTAAGTGCAACCGTAATTTCATTCGGCACATCAACATTCTGGGCTGTAATGTTTTGTGATGTTATTAGTGAGAAAAATGCGATTAACGCAATAAATTTATAAGTCTTCATTTTCTTTTTTTCTTTTCATAAATAAATAGCCGGGTAACGTTTTTTCTTCTAAATTTGTGCAATATTTGCATTTGTAAAAGAAATCCGGCAGCAAAGTTATTAAAATATCTGTGTCTTAGAAGTCTTTTTATTATTTATCTAACAAATAACAGGCCAAACTTTTTAAAAAATAATTTCAGGTGAAAATAAAATTGTTAATGGTGGGAAAAACCACAGATCCCCGACTTACAGAACTGATAGATGGTTATGCAGGCCGCTTGAAACATTACATCGGCTTTGAGCTGGTTGTTGTACCTGAATTGAAAAACGCTAAAAGCTTGAGTGTTGAATTGCAAAAAGAGAAGGAAGGTGAACAGATTCTGGGTAAACTCGAAAATCCGGACCATGTGGTATTGCTTGACGAAAAAGGAAAACAGTTTACATCGGTTCGTTTTTCGGAATTGATTTCAAACCTGATGCTGACATCCAATAAATGCACGGTTTTTGTTATTGGTGGACCGTATGGATTTTCTGAACAAGTCTATAAACGTGCAAATTCGATGATTTCGCTTTCATCCATGACCTTTTCACATCAGATGATACGTTTGTTGTTTGTAGAGCAACTTTACCGTGCAATGACCATCATAAAGGGAGAACCTTATCATCATGAATAGAAATAATGCTGAACAGCAAAGAATTTTAAACAGAAACAGTGTCGCGTTGATTCTACTCTGTGTATTTGCACTGCTTGGAGTTGTATGCCAGTGGTTTTACAAACAATCACCGGCAAATGCCATTCCCATAAATGATGTAAGGTATGCTATCAGTGTAAAACAACGGAAAGCGGAAGAAAAAATGAAGGTGATTGAGGGCCTTCTGCAACGAAAATCGCTCGATTCACTGAACCTGATTTCTTTTCAGAAATTAGCAAACACCTATCTTGTTTACCGGAATGGAGAACTGATTTTCTGGTCGAATAATATTACCAGCCAGAAAAATCTGCAGAATACAGCCTGGGAATATGTATTGATGCCCAATATGCATACTATTGCAAAATCGAAAAAGATTAGTGAGTTTAATATCGTTGCTTACATACCTGTAAAATATAATTATTCCTACGAAAATAAGGAGCTTACCAATAAGTATTTTGAAGGTTTCAAACTAAATAAGGAAATTGGAATTGTGCTGAATAAACCAGCAGATAAATATGCAATATTCAGCAATCAAAACGATTATCTATTTACCCTGAAACTTCCCGATCAGCCTGTTTATAATGAAAACTGGGCCATTGCCGCGATGTATTTCTTTCTGGCAGCATTCTTTTTGTTGTTTTACCTTTTTGCCACTTTCCCTTTGCTGATAGGTAAGAAACTGTTTACCTGGAAGGAATTCCTGGAGGTAACTTCGATTATGACATTGTTTGTGATTATTTGTTTGAAGTTTAATCTGCCTACCACCTTTTTTTCAAATAAAATCTTCACACCGTATCATTATGCAACCAATTCAATCCTGGCATCGTTAACCCATTTGAGTTTTCTGACTTCATATATTTGTTCTACTATCTATCTTTTCTGTTTTCATACCGATAGAAACTTGCGAAAAGATAAATATTTCACCCTGAAAGCGGTTGTTTTGCTGTTGATTCCCGGAGCATATTTTATGCTGATTTTCAACTTTATGGTCGGGCTAGTATTTAATTCTACCACCGAACTGAATATCCTGAAATTAACTGACTTCAATTGGGTGTCGGTTTGGAACCACTTCCTGTTGTTTTTCTTGGGAATTAGTTATATGTCTTTGTACCTGAAAATTCACCGGATTATTTTACGAAAAAAAGGACTGAGAGGTTTGCTGTTGATCGATATTCCTGTGACATTGTTTTTTTGTGTTCTCCTGTTTTTTAATCTTCGCCCATATGGGTTAGACGCCGCTGTTTCTTTTCTTATTCCTAATATAATTTTATATCTTCCTTTGCTGTACAGAGGTTTAATGGATAATAAATGGTTTGTGGCTATCTGGTTGTTTTTCATCACCCTCTTTGTTACCTGGAATTTTATTAACATGAACAAGGACAAGAAATTTGAAAAATATAAAACGCTGGCCGAAAATCACTATCTGAATGATAATGCTGATGAAGATAAAATCGCAGAGCTCATACTGGTTGACATTGACAGGGAAGTGAAGAAAGATGAAGTTGTGAGACATCTGATGCAGTATCCAGATTCTGTTCAGAAAGCCAATGATTACCTAAATAAAGCCTATCTTCGGGGTTTCTGGTCAAAATATGAAATGAGATTGTTTGCAACTTTGCCGGGTACGGTTCTGGATCAAACATATCAGGAAACAATAAATTCATACGGCAATCAGATAAAATCAAGTAACTTCTATGTGATGAATAGCAAATCGTCGGATATGGCATTTTTGGGCGCTTTTAAGCTAGAACAGTCGGGCGGGAAAAAAGTGAATTTCTATATGGAATTTTATCCGAAGAAGTATTATAAAAGTTATAGTTTCCCCGGATTGCTGGTTGAAGGAACGCCAAGTCTGCAGCAACAACTTGAACTCTCGAGTGCGCGTTATACTTATCACGAACTGGCATTCACTTCCGGGAAATTCCGCTATCCCCGAGATGGAAAATGGATTGATAAAAAGCCTTTGAATTTTTATACCCAGGATTATGGAAGTTACCGGCATTATATATATGTCCCCAATATCTATAATTATTTCATATTGTCTGAAGAAAACACAAACAGTATCTGGGGGTATCTGCTTTATGTTTTATATACTTTCGTCGTTTATTTACTGGTAGCATTTCTGATTTTCTGGATTTATAAGTTGATTCACAAAAAAACTTCCAATCCATTCCGGTTGACATCAAGATACCTTTATTCATTTGTCGTACTGCTGATCATAAGTTTTGTTTCTATTTTTTATGTATCCATAAACTATATCCAACAAAAGTACCGAAACGAACAGCGTATTAATCTGGAACGAACTAAAAATTATATTCAGACTGCTTTACAGGAAAAATATTACTGGACAGAAAAAATTGATTCTTCCATGGAGAATTCTCTTAATCTTTTCTTACAGGACCTTTCTTATACTTATCAAAATGATATTCACGTTTACGACAACGAGGGAAAGCTTATTGCAAGTTCACAACCCAGTATTTTTTCACGCGGTCTGATCAGTAAGAGAATTTCTCCCTTACCATTCTTCTCCAAAAATCCCAATATGAATAATTATGAATTTATCGGAGAACTGGAATACCTTACAGCTTATACCGACTTCTACAATGGTGATTTTCTTCAAATAGGCTATATTGCAGTGCCGCAATATTTCAGCAATGATCAGATTCAGGCTGAAATTCAGGAATTTCTCGCCGTTATTGTTCATATATATCTGGTAATCACTATCCTGTTAATATTTTTAAGCTTGGTTATCAACAAAAAGCTCTCCGAGCCGCTTGCAATGCTTGAAAGAAGCTTGAAAGACATCCGGCTGGGGCAGCGGAATAAAAAAATTGAGTATAAACCGAATGACGAAATTGGTCAGTTGGTAATACAATATAATAAAACGGTAGATGAACTTGAAGAAAGTGCCCGGTTACTGGCAAAATCAGAACGCGAGTCAGCCTGGAAAACTATGGCGAGACAGGTTGCGCATGAAATCAATAATCCGCTCACTCCTATGAAACTTACCATACAGCAACTGCAACGTACTAAAAAAATGGGAGACAATCGTTTTGATGAGTATTTCGAGAAATCGACTGTTACGCTTATTGAGCAGATTGAAAATTTATCGCAGATTGCAGGAACATTCTCGACTTTTGCGCGTTTGCCTGAGGCTAAACCGGATAAAGTAGATGTATCGAAAATCGTTGGCATGGTTGTAGAATTGTTTTCCAATAACCACGATGGGACAAGAATTATTTTCCGGAGCGATGTTCGGGATGCTTTTGTAATAGCAGACCGAGAACAACTCATACAGGTGTTCAACAATCTGTTGAAAAACGCGATACAATCTATTCCTACCGGGCGTGAAGGGAAAATTCAGGTATCGGTAGAAACAACTCCTGAAAACGTTTTTGTACACATCCGCGATAATGGAAAAGGAATTTCCGACGACATAAAAGATAAACTTTTTACGCCCAACTTTACTACAAAATCTACAGGAATGGGTCTTGGATTATCTATAAGTCAGAATATGATTCGTATGGCTGGAGGGCAGATTACATTTGAGACCAAAATAGATGAGGGAACTGTTTTCCACGTCATTCTACCAAAATATATGACAGAATTATAAGGCTGATATCCTGTTATTAAATGTGATAAAGGTGCTCCAACAGTTCCAACAGCATCTCTGAATGTTGTTAAGCTGCATCAAAAATCAAAATTTCTTAAGCATTCTTACAACTGCCCAGTTGTTTTTTTGCTTAGAATAAAGCATCTCAAAACCAAGTTCGCGGGCTTTGGTTTCAATCACCGGGACATCCTCAGTGTAAAAACCGCTCATATACAGTTCACCCCCTGCAGGCAGTGTGTTGGCATATGATTGCATATCGTTAAGGAGAATATTACGGTTTATATTTGCCAATACGATATCGAAATGAAGGCCTTCGAGCAATTCAGCTCCTCCCAGCAGTACATCAATGCCACTGACATTGTTCAATTGTATGTTTTCCAAAGAATTGTCAACGCACCAGTCGTCAATGTCAATGGCGGTAAGATCACCTGCACCACCCATTGATGCCAGTATGGCAAGAACCGAAGTGCCACATCCCATATCAAGCACCGATTTTCCGGCAAGATCCATGTTCAGAATCTCACCAATCATCAGACTTGTTGTTTCGTGATGACCTGTTCCGAAAGCCATTTTGGGGTCAATAATAATATCGTACTTCAACTTTGGTATGTCTTTATGAAAGGAACTGTGTATAATACACTCATCATTGATGATAATTGGCTCGAAAAAGTACTTTTCCCATTCTTCGTTCCAGTTTTTATCTTCCATTTCTTCTTTTTCAAAATCTATTTCTTCTGGAAAGGGAAAGTTCTTTAGGGTAACTTTCAGGGCGTTTTCATCGTAGAGTTTTGAAGGAATGTAAGCATCTAGCCCTTTATCCGTGTTTACGAAACTCTCAAAGCCGGTATCGCCCAGCATGGAGGCAAGAATGTCCGCTGTGTATTCAACAGAAGTATCAAACGTAAAATGAATGGCAGTGTATTTCATAAGCTTTGTTTATTGTCTGAAAAAATTGAATTTCCAGTGAACAAAAGTACAAAATTAAGTTGAATAGGTTGCCAAATTTAAGTACATTTGTGCCTTTTGTAAATCTTTATATTATAGTCATAGCTTCTTAATGTTATGGCACAATTTTTGTGATTTTTATTTTGTAATTCGATACATTATAATACTTCTCAACCTTTAATAATATTATAAAATGAAACGCTTTAGTTTATTAATTAGTTTTTTGATTGCGCTGGTTTCATCTGGTTTTGCACAGTCAAAAAAAATCATAGATGATATCTATGTCACTCCCAATGACGCCGGTATGGTTAAGGAAGTACAAACAGCTAAAAAAACCGTTCGTGAAAAGCCAGCTTATAAAAACGGTGCAAGAGAAATAATCTTCATTGACCGTAATGGTAAAAGGACTACAGCAGTGACTGATACCGTTTATGTGATGGACGATACAGTAAACGATTCTATTGAAACGGTTGATACCGTTGAAACGGAAGGTGAATACCTGCGCGGATTTAAAGGATCGCAACAAGATTTGGAATATGCAGAACGTATTCGCCGTTTCCATAATCCCCGATATACAATTACAATTGCAGATCCCGGTTACAACGACATCTATTTTCTGGATGAAAATGACTGGAATGTGTACGTAGATGGAATATATGCTACCATAACACCTACCTGGACCAACCCTTACTGGTTTAATTATCAGTATTTCCCATACGGCTACAGCAGCTGGGGCTGGAGAAACAGTCTGTATTCTTCTTTCGGATGGGGATATTACGATCCGTGGTATTCTCCATGGAGTTCATGGTACGGAGGATACGGATATGGATGGGGTGGTTATTATGACTGGGGTTATCCCTATTACGGCGGTTATTATGGCTGGGGTTATCCGTATTATGGTGGCTATTATGGTTATGGTGGCTTGGGTTATCCGTATTCTGGTAACGGGTATTATTCCGGCAATAATCACAATACCCGTGAGAACGGACGCGTAGGAAGATTTGAATCAACACGTCCAACAAGCAGAACTTCAGTTACACGCGAGCAGGCTGTATTAGGTTCGGGTCGAACTTCAGGCAGTAATCTCTACACTACAGTCAGCCGTCAGGGTACACAAAGAAACAGGTTTGAATCAAATAATTTATCAACATCAGGTCGCGGTATGCAGAACACTACATCCGGTCGCGGTGTTCAGACCAGAAGTTCGTACACCTCCTCCGAACGCAATTCATATTCACCTAATGTGAACACAACAACCCGTACAGGCGCTGTCCGGTCGTCCGATCAATGGAATGCAACACGAAACAGCAATGCAACACGTTATTCAAACGAAACCAGAAGTTCCTCCGGATCTTCAACGGTAATCAACCGCTCAGGCTCAGACAGCCGAAGTTCTGGAAGCCGTTCATACAATAGCGGTTCATCGTCAAGCCGATCAAGCAGTTCGTATTCACCTTCATATAATAGCAGAAGTTCTAACAGCAGCACTTATTCAAGTGGTAGCACATCGTCTGGTTCATATTCATCCGGAAGTTCGGGCTCGTATAGCAGTGGAAGTAGTAGCAGTAGTAGCAGCAGTAGTTCCGGCAGCAGTCGTTCCGGCAGTGGCGGACGGAGATAAAAAGTGAAGTGTTTTTGGAAATAAACAGAATTCAAATCAAATCAATCAATAGATATTACGAATATGAAAAAAAATATTATAGTTGTATTGGCTGCTTTTGTAAGCACATTAGCTTTTGCACAAACTGAATACGATGCTTTCAAACTGACGCAGACTGATCTAAGCGGATCTGCCCGATACATGGGAATGGGAGGTGCTTTCGGAGCACTGGGTGGCGATGCCACGGCATTGAAGGATAATCCCGCCGGACTGGGGGTATACCGTGGTTCCGAAATTGCCGGGACACTCAATACAATGATTCAGAACACCGGTTCGGTATGGAGTGGCATGACATCGAAGGAAGATATGCTTAAAGTAAATCTTAACAGTTTTTCGTACGTACTGGCAATGCCCAGCTGGAGTGAAAAGAACAGCGGTTTGATGAGCTCTAATTTTTCATTTACTTTCAATCGCCTGCGAAATTTCAACCGGAAAGTAAGTGCTAACACTACCGGAAGCGCATTTTCATTCACCGATTTTCTGGCTGCATTTTCAGAAGGATATTCAGAAGCTGATCTGCAGGAAAACTCTACTATCAAAGATCCGTATGAAAATCCTGATAATGCATGGCTTTCGGTACTTGGATATCAGAATTACCTGATTAATCCCCAGGAAGGCAATACCTGGTCATCCATTCTGGACGAAGGCGAAACTGTGGCTCCATCTACATATCTCTTTGAAACAGGTGCTTTGAGCGAATACGGATTTGGATGGGGTGGTAACTTCAATAACAATCTCTTTATCGGAGCCAATGTGAATATGCAGGATTTATCTTACAACCTGCATTCAACTATTGCAGAGGACTTTGCAAAAGGCGGCTACTTTGACCTTACCTCTGCAATGTCGCAAACTGGTGTTGGCTTTAATCTGAAACTGGGAGCCATTTATCTCCCAACAAATAATTTAAGACTGGGTGTGTCTTTCCATACCCCTACGTTTTATTCCATATCCGAATATACCAATGTGTTGAATTTCAAGACTTCGGAAATTAACGATTCTTACCTGCCGCTGCAGGGTTACAGTCATGATTACAAAATTACCGGTCCCCTTCAGGCTCAGGCAAGCGCAGCTTATCTATTTGGTAAAAAGGGACTTATATCAGTCGAATATGACTATGTAAACTACCCGGGTATGCGGCTTGGACTGGAAAACGGGGATACTCAATATTACAAAGATGAAAATCAGAACATGCCAAATGTTTATAAAGCCGGACAGACCCTGAAAGTGGGTGCCGAGTATAAACTGAGCCCAAGTTTTGCTCTGCGTGCCGGTTATGCACTGATGAAAAGTGCAAATCAAACCGATTATGCGCAGGGTAAATCGCTGAAACTGAATTCAGCCAATACTAATACGGAATATTTCAATCAGATGGATACACGTTACCTTACTTTTGGAGCCGGATACCGTGCTGCGGGCTGGTTTATTGATTTTGCCTATGCGCAGAAGATGCTGGATGAGGATATGTATCCCTACCAAATACTCCGCTACCAAAACAACCGAATAACAAATATTGTCACTCCTGCAGCTGTAAATACAAAAAACAACAATATTGTGGTTACACTGGGTATAAAACTCTGAGAAAATCCCGAACCTTTAACAAAAAACCAATCCTCAGCGATTGGTTTTTTTTGTGTATTTACGTGAAATACACTACCTTTGCCGACCGAAAAACAGATTAGAAATCAACGATAACTTTCCCTGTCTGTTCGAAATTTTTTGAGACTACCCGGAACAATTTATCAACAATACAACGTTACAACAATCAATCAATGAGTTTACAATCCGAAATAAAAAGACGCAGAACATTTGCCATTATCAGTCACCCCGATGCAGGGAAAACAACGCTTACCGAGAAACTTTTACTTTTCGGCGGTGCTATCCATATTGCAGGCGCTGTCAAATCAAATAAAATCCGAAAAACAGCCACATCCGACTGGATGGAAATTGAAAAACAGCGTGGAATTTCGGTGGCAACTTCGGTTATGGGTTTCGAGTATCGCGATTTCAAAATTAATATTCTCGATACGCCCGGTCACCAGGACTTTGCCGAAGATACTTTCCGCACACTGACAGCTGTCGACAGCGTAATCATTGTTGTAGATGCGGCCAAGGGCGTGGAAGCACAAACCAGGAAACTGATGAACGTTTGCCGGATGCGTAACACACCAATCATTGTATTTGTGAATAAAATGGACCGTGAAGGACGCGACCCTTTCGATCTGATGGATGAACTGGAAGCTGAACTGGGTATCAATGTTCGTCCGCTAAGCTGGCCAATAGGTATAGGAGCCACATTCAAAGGAGTTTACAATATCTATAAACAGAATTTGCAGTTGTTTACACCGAATAAACAACTTATCAGCGAGTCGGTGGAGCTGGCGGATATTGACAGTCAGGAGCTTGATCATCTGGTAGGGAAAAAACCGGCCGATAAACTGCGTGAAGATATGGAACTGATCAATGGCGTTTATTCCGCTTTTAATAGTGATCTGTATATGCAAGGACATCTTGCACCTGTATTTTTCGGGAGCGCGTTGAATAATTTCGGAGTGAAGGAATTGCTCGATTGTTTTGTGGAAGTAGCACCATCACCTCGACCGGTAAAGACCCTCGAACGGGTGGTCGATCCTTACGAGGAAGCATTTTCGGGATTTGTCTTCAAGATACACGCCAATATGGATCCCAATCACCGCAGTTGTATTGCTTTCGTGAAAATTTGCTCGGGACGGTTCGAACGCAATGTCAATTACAAGCATATTCGCCATGGTAAGATGATGCGATTTTCAAGTCCAACGGCTTTTATGGCACAGAAAAAAGAAACTGTAGATGAGGCTTTTGCCGGTGATATTGTTGGTTTGCCCGATACCGGCAACTTTAAGATAGGCGACACCCTAACCGGTGGTGAGGAATTACACTTTAAAGGGATACCGAGTTTTTCACCCGAGATGTTTATGTATCTGGAAAATTCCGACCCAATGAAAGCCAAACAGCTGGATAAAGGAATTAATCAGTTGATGGACGAAGGTGTGGCACAGCTTTTTGTCAATCAGTTCAACAACCGTAGAATTGTAGGAACTGTAGGACAACTGCAGTTTGAAGTGATACAATACCGTCTGCTGCATGAGTATAATGCCAGCTGCCGCTGGGAACCTATTTCACTTTTCAAGGCTTGTTGGATTGAATCGGATGACACTGTGGAATTAGAAAACTTCAAAAAGCGTAAAGTACAGTATATGGCAAAGGATAAGGATGGCCGCGATGTATTCCTGGCTGACTCCAACTATGTACTGCAGATGGCGCAGAACGATTTCAAAAACATTCGTTTCCATTTTACATCCGAATTTTAGTTTATTTGAATGAAGTATTAGCCAATAACTCAATAAGTCAATAACTTAATAAGATTATAATCCGTGGAGAATAATTTTACGATAAAAGCCGGGCCCTACGCAGTTCTGAAAGAATTCGATGTGGAGGCTCATCATTTACAGGAAGTTACTGATTTGCTGAAAGAACTGCAAATTAATGCGCTCGGTGAGCAGGGATGCTATGCCTTTGAAATACTGCAAAGTGAAGAGAATCAGGAAAAGTTATATCTGTACGAATGTTTTGAGAATATGACAGCTCACGCCAAACATACCGAAAGCCCTTATTTCAGGGAACTTGTGTCCGGAAAATTAAATCCGCTGCTGAGGGATAAAAAGATAATCAGAGTAAAGCCTGTTTAATTCACCAATCAACAGGTTACAACCATAAATAATAAAATGAAGGATCGGTTTTTTTACCCAATCCTTTTTTTATTTGCTCAGATCGCCTCTACCCTCGTAATCGTTGATTGCTTTTCTCCATTCATCAGATATTGTCCGTGTGACTTTGGTTTTTGCATCATAACCAACCATTACGGTGTCGCAGATGCATTTCACTTCGTTGGTTTCACAATCAATGAGTTGTTGCAGAAGTTTGAAACTTTTATTACCGATTTCGGTAACTGCCGTCTGTACAGCTACGTTTTCGCCAGGAAACACGGGCAACAAAAAGCTTACCTGAATGTTTGCTATCACCACTCCAACTTCTTGGTTGGAGATCATTTCGGGTATGACTTCCCGGAAATATTCTGTTTTTCCAAGGTCATAAAATGAAAAATAAACCGAGTTGTTTACGTGCCCCAGGGCATCAAAGTCGTTGAACCTGAGCTGAATGGGTATTGTATGTTTGAATTTTATTTCATCCATTATCAGATTAATATTTGGTGTTGCGAAATTACATATAAATTTTGCTTCAAAAAAAATAATCTTTCAGAAATTCACTGACATGAAATGAACCTGATTGTAAACATGTCAATGTGAAAAATTAAAGCGTGACAATCTGCAGTCGTCACGCTTT
>DAONDU010000022.1:17887-20725 GCA_035402725.1 Paludibacteraceae bacterium
ATGAAGCAAATTATACGAGATACTATTTATCTCTTTTCGTTTTTTCTATGATTTCCTGTGCTAGCTGCTTAATTTTTGAAGGTGTGTCATCCTTTCCTTTCGCGATTTTAGCTGCGCGGTGTGCAGCCCGTTTTTCGTTCAGCAGTTGTTTGAGATATGCGATATATGGATCGATGTAGCGCTGGCGTTTGGAATCGATAAGGTCGCCGATAGTGAGCATGATACCGCTTTCGTACACACCGCTGAAATCGGGATCAATTATTGAACCGAACATGCGCAGGGTGTCGGTAAGGCCGATGTAGGCATTAAACATGGGCGGAATGGTGGTTCCTTCGTGGCGAATGGCTTTCTGCAGTGCTTTGTAATCTTCCTTTGCGTCGTTTCCCGTGAATATTTCACGCGCTTTCTGTTTGCCCGTTTCGCTTACAGGTACTTCCTGCTTAGGCCGGATAAGTTCATCTTTATCGGGGCAGTGCAGGAACATATATTCGTAAAGCAGTTCGCGTGCAAGCACCGGATAGGTATCGTAAATAGTGACTTTTCCGACAAAATACAGGTTCTTTTTCTCCTTATGGATCAAAGCTCCCAGTCCGTCCCACAGGTTATCGAGCGCGAACAGGCTTTTCGTTCCCATTTTTGCAGTCTGATAATCGGGTTGTATAAAAGCTCGTCCAAGTTCAATAGTGTATGGAAGATAATCTCTGATAAATGTATCGCTGAAATGAAAGAGGTGCGACATTACAAATTGTGGCTGCCCTGTTTTGTCCGTTGTAACATCGCGTCCTGACAGATAACGATATCCGCCAACAATTTCCTCGGCTTCCGGGTCCCAAACAATAAGTTGTTTGTAGGGTTTCTTCAGGAAATCATATTTGTCGGTATCCATCTCATTGCCGCTGCCCCCTCCCCAGGAACGGAAAGCCAGTTCACGCAAACGGCCTATTTCGCGCATCACATTCGGCGATTTGGCAGCTGTGGTAATGTATATCTCATTGTGACCTTTGTTGGTTGGTCTGAGGTATATATCGGGTGTGAGCTCCGATTTCAGAAGTGTACGGTCAACAGCAGGTATTATATCTTTCATTATATTCATTTACAAATTGAGAATTTCCGAAGAATTTCTTCACGCAAAAATAATAAATTATCATTAATAGTTGAGAATAAAAATATTGCAATCAAGCAAAATCGCAAAAAAATAATGTGGAAGCATCATTTTTGCAGTTACATAAAAGTGTCAGAAAAGAGTAAAGTGTCCGGCAAAAGCCCCCTAATTATCTCCCTTTGGTCGCTGACCTTTGGTTCCCCCTCAAGGGGACTTTTACAGCACCGGTTTTATTAGAATATGTAAACAAATTTCAGGACATAACATGTTGACTGCTCTCTAACTCCCCCTTGAGGGGGCTGGGGGGCTTGTTTCCCTTTTGTTCGGCGTATAGCTCCTGCCTGCGTCGCAGTTAAGACTTGTCCGTTTGCTAACGGAAGGAATGCTTAGCTTTTCATATTCGTTTTCAATATGGAAGTCTGGAGACTTCCTTTTAGCACAGCTTGTTCCGATTAATCGGAAACGAAGTTTGGAAACTTCGCCGAACAACCACGCTGACCAATTATAAACAGAGAGCGAGAGCAAAGCCTCAAAAAAGCAATACCCCCGCCAATGCCCATATACGTTTACCGCATAGTGTTTTTGTCAAACTGCAAACTGCAATTGCAACTGTTCGTCATTTTTCTTCTCTTTCAAACCGTGATTATGTTGCATGAAGTCGCCTGTGTCAAAGTTGCAGACTAAAGCTTCTACAACAGTTCTTCTATTTTCAATACTTCCACCATTATGATAAAAATGGTCTTTAGTTACAACGTTGAACTTACCCCAGAACTTATCAATCATCTCATTTTTTCTCCAATCATTATGGTGCCAGGTAGAAAGTATGAATTTAGCCTTTGTTTCGCTCAACAATTCAAACAATAATTCTTCATCTTGCTCTTTCCAACCGTTATAGTAGTCAACGTGTCTGCCGTAATAAGGCGGGTCGCAATAAATTATATCGTTTTCTGTCGCTAATGGAATTATATCTGCAAATGATTTATTATGAAATGTCCAATCTGGCTCCGGTTGGATAATTTGTGTTACTTCTCTGACCTGATTTGTGATTTTGGTTACATATGCTTGCGCAAACCTGTCTGGCTTTTTACAAAAAGGGATATTCCAGTTTCCTTTACTTCCAAATCTCATCATTCCATTAAAACCTGCTCTGGAAAGAAAAATAAAGTCATAAGGCGAAAATTCACCGGAGTTAAATCTGGTTCGTACTTTTAAATAGTGCTCATACCCATCTCTTTCAGCCTTACATAAAAGTTCACCTTCTTTTTCAAGATATTGTTTCATTAAGCCGGCTGTAATTTCTTTACTCTGAATGCCCTTATAGAAATTTATAATGTGAGGGTTGGTGTCATTAAGTATAGCTTTTTTATATCCGGAATTAAAGGCAACAACTCCAGTTCCCAAAAAGGGTTCAATCCATTTACCTTCAACCTTAGGGGTTAAATCCATAATCCAAGGAACTAATTTCGTCTTAATTCCTTGACTTTTTATTGGTGGAACTATTACTCTCATTTTGTTTTCTTATTAGAAGTTTTGGAAACAATTTTCTCTAACAAGTCATTTCTACCCTTAAACTCCAAGAAGTCTTTCAATGTTGTTATTTTAGTGGCTTTTCCGTCTTTAATCATTGTTGCAGAACCATGATTTATCCAATATTCATCGAACCATTCTTCTCCAAGCTGGCTGAAAATACCATTTCCACTTTTATGCGAAGATACCTCATGCGTGCCGGCATGTGC
>DAONDU010000023.1:0-20624 GCA_035402725.1 Paludibacteraceae bacterium
CAAAAAAAAACATCTACAATATGGTATGTTTTACAAAATAAATGACATTATAATTATCTGTTTTCAGTAAAAAGTTCATTTATATTTCGGATTTTTTATATTTTTACAGACAACTTAAAGAAGAGAAAATTATGCTGTAAACTGATGACAGTTATCGTTCGGTTTACAGCATAATAATACAGGGAAAGGAGCCTTTATGAAAAAAAATCTTTATATATTAGCAGGATGTATATCCGTGTTTTTATGTTACGCATGCAGTAAATCGACTGTCACACCATATCCCGAACCGTTGGTAAATGCTATTAGTCTTTTCTACCAGGAAAATCAGAATGAAAAAGTAATAGCAGAAATTGATAAATTAAATAGCCGGCAATCAACAGATGAAATTAAAAGAATGGCTTCGCTTTTCAGAGCAGCGGCACTCTGTGAAAGCGAAAAAACAGATAGTGCATCTGTACTGTTCAGAAGTATTCAACCCATACCTGACAACGATCGGTTCATGTTTTGGTACAACAGCATCAGTGGACTGATATTATTCAGACAGGATAACCTTGTCAATGCCTATGAGGCGCTGTTAAACGCCACGAATTCGAGGTACAAGGATATCAGGGCATTGGCACTGAACGAGCGAACACTTGCCCGGATTGCTTTTGTACTTAGCGATCAGCATAAAGGTATTGAATGGCTAACTCTCTCCACCCAACATTTTGAGCAGGCAGGACTCGAAAAAGGAAAAGCAATCAATCTGAAATCGCTGGGCAGATTTTACATGAATAACGGCAGCTACGCCAAAGCTCTGCAGGCATTAAAAACTGCTGAAAGAATTATTTCCAGACACAATGACAAAGAAGAGACCTTTTACATATATATCGGTTTTATTGATTACTGTCTCCTGACAAATCAACCAAAGGAAGCACGTTATTATGCCTACAAATGCCTTGACCTGAGTAACCGTATTATAAAAAACTCATTTTATTCACTGGCATACAACAACATAGCCGAAGTTGATATGAAATTGAACAAATACGATGAGGCTCTGGAATATCTGAATAAAACCCTTCAACTCCCTTCAAATTACCGGACTGCCACAATCCGCCAGACTTATGCACATGTAAAGTTATCGGATATTTACCTCACTATGAATATGCCTCAAAAGGCGCTTCAACATTTATTAATTGCCAGTCAGTCTTTGCCTCACAGCGGTTATCTTGAACTGAAACAGCAGACCTATTATAAACTATCCAATGCTTATAGGGCTGTAAATAATTCACAGTCGGCATATAAAGCACTTGAAACAGCCAAGCTATATCAGGACAGCACCTCCAATTCACTTATAAAAAGTATAAAAGATTTGTACAATACCAATATAGAACTCACTACCACGACCTTTAATCTTCAGAAATCAAGAGCTACCGAACACAAACAACTGACCATCGCCTTCATTACCATTATTTTTCTTGTAATTACGGGAATAATAACATCTTTCTTATACAGACAGCTACACAAAAAAAACAATGTGCTGATTTCACTTATTCAGAAAAACATACAACTGGCAGAGGATGAACGCAGATTGAGGCAATTGCAGATGGAAGATAACAAACGAAAAAATACAAGAAAAGTATCGGAGAATAATGACAAAAACCTTCAACTCTTCGAACTGCTGACGCTCTGGCTTGAAACAGATAAAAATTTCAGCCGTAAAGATCTTACGCTCGATACCGTAGCCAAAGGACTTAACACCAACCGTGAATACCTCTCGCGTGCCATCAGCGAACAAGACATCCGGTTCAACGACCTGATAAATAAATACCGGGTAGAGGAAGTTATTGCCATTTTTTCAGATCCTCACAACCGCTCAAACAAATTCAATCTGGCTGTTATCGGTAATATTGCCGGTTTCAATTCCAACTCCGTGTTTATTGATGCATTTCGTAAACAAACAGGAATGACTCCCGCGCAATTCCGCAGCAATCTCAATAAGCAGTCCGACAGAAGAAAATTCTAAAAATTTCATATTCTGCAACTTATAGTTTTGAATTGTACAATTCGAAAAACAAATGTTTTGATTTCATTCTAAGTTATAATACCTTTGGTGTGTAAACAGTTCGAACTATAAGTGTTGTGTAAGACGAACTGGACTTTTACTGATATTAAGTCAATAATGTTTGTTTACGTATATTTCACATTTTATTGTGAAGTTGTTGTTAAAAAGTTCTGGTGAATATTCGCCGGAACTTTTTTTTCATCGCATGTACTAACTTCTGGAAAAGCATTGGTGATGTTGAGAGAATTTGCCGACTCGAATATTCAATCGTAGTTTTGTGAATTCAGAATCAATTCAGAATTCTGATGACCTTGACTTGTGTAACGAATAACCGGATTGGCAGGAATTTTGATGTAACAAATTTAGAATGAAAATAACCACCGGGAATGAACAACAAAAAAAATGCAACAATGATAAAAAAAATAATACTTTCAACAATCATACTTCTTTCCGGTTTCACCATTGCCGGAACACAGCAGCAATCTGTAATCCGGGAAATCCTGAGTCGCACAGCCAGTGGGAAGGTGACTGAGATGCAGAAATTTATCCACTTTGACGATGTTCAGGCCAGACAACTCGAAATTATCGAGTACCAATACCTGCTCAATATGCAGAAAGCAGAGACAGGATGCCGTTGCAGGATACAAAAACGGACGGATATATATAACAGACAAAGAGATATCGAATTACAAAAAATTCTTACCCGTGAACAGTATCTGAAATACGACGCACTTGATAAGGATAAAATCCGCAAACTGCCCCTTCGATCGACTGAATAAAAAAAGCGGGAGGTGATGTTTTCACATTCCCTCCCGTTGTATTTTTTAACTGCCTGATTACCGCACGATATTCTGCATTTGCGTGTGTGGCAGCGATTTTAATTTCACATTATCCAGTATAACGGCTTCCCTGCGCACATCGCGTGGATTTTGAAGTTTCACAGGTGTTTCGCGCATTGCTTTCACACGACTCATTCCGATTTTTTGTACCGGTTTATAGCTTTCTTCACCCGTGATGAGGTAAAGTGCCTGACCCAGATACACATCAGCAGGATCGCCAATGGCAGCCCAGTTGCTGATATAGCCAAATCCCTCTTCCAATGGATAATCGGGTATCAGATAACCCGGGTTTGAAAAATCTGCGCCATTTTTATTGGTATATTTGGCTACAATAGGCTGCATAGCCCAGTTGGCCAGTTTAGTTTTTTCGGTAGCACTCAGCGAAGATTCACTGTAAATATTCAGACCGATATTGCTGTCGTAAGGATGAATGGTCCACGAAGCTGTAAATTTTCCTCCCGTATTCTCGCCTATATGTACCACATCCATATAAGGTTTCAGGCAGAAAGTTGTCAGTTCGGATGCCGAATATGAATCGCCGGTTGCGATGATATAAACTTTATTCAAATTCAGATTTGCTCCCATTGGATCTTTCTCTTTTTCATCGTACGCCCCCAGATTATCGGTGCGGCTCCATTTTTCCTTATCGAAATACTGGTTCACAAAGTTGTTGTATGACATAATTACCAGTGGCGATTTTTTTTCCACGACTGTTGCCGGTGCGATCAGCGAACAGAGGTAGTTGGCTGCAGTAACTGCACCTCCATGATTATAACGCAAGTCGAGAATAAGGTCAGTCACTCCGGCATTTTTAAAACGGCTGAAAGTGTTGTACAGACTATCATTGTAATTACTGATAAAATCGGTGTAAAACAGATATCCAATCCGCTTGCCACCACTATAATAAACATTTGAATAATATACAGGATTTGTCTGAATGGTTTCGGGAGTGATATTAGCAATATGATCGAACTTCAGCTGACCATCGGCAATTTTATACAGGGTTAATTCTGTCGTACTGTTGCCATACAGCAGCATGTAATTATTTTCGGTGATTGGTTGTCCGTTAATTTTAGTAATAATTCCCTTTCGTCCAATGCCTGCTCTGGCTGCAGGAGTATTGGGAAATACATATTTGACCACTGCATAATATTCTGTTCTGGCATCGTTGGCGGCTGCAAAGGTAAGCGAGAAACCAAAAGATTTTGGCTCACCACTGAAATCTGACAGTAGACCTTGTACATCGTCAGTAATAAAGGACCACCCGTTTTCTTTATCCAGACTATTGAGTACGCTTTCAAAATATACTTCCGGGTCGGAATCGGCCACCGTGGGTTTATTATTCTTCATTTCGTCAGCCCATAGATAATAGGTCGATAACCCGTCATATACAAATTGTGAAACTATATTCACTTCATCGGATGCCGGATCTTTGGTTTTACACGAGGTAAGAACTGCAAGCAGTGCAAGAAAGGTAATAAAAACAGATTTTTTGCTCATAATTTTAAATTAAATAAAAGAAAATTGTCTGCGAAAATACAAAAGATTTCGGATTGTTAAAGAAAATTTCTACATTAATTTCAAGAATGAAGTGTCGGTTGTTAGATTTTCAATCTTAATTAAAACCACTCGTCGGGGAAATTGACCAGAAATACCTGACCGGTGGCACGGGTAAGCGCCGTGTAGAACCACCGGAAATACTCGCGGTTGATCTGTTCTTCGGGCAAATAACCCTGATCGATAAACACAGTTTTCCATTGTCCACCCTGTGCTTTGTGACAGGTTACAGCGTAGGCAAATTTCACCTGAAGGGCATTGAAGAATTCATTTTCCAGAATTTTTTTAAACAGCATTTTCCGGTTGGTTAATTCAGGGTAGTCCTCGGCTACGGCGGCAAAGAGTTTATTGGTCAGTTCATTCATGGCAGCTGGATTTTCGGATTGCAGACTTTCAAGCCAGATACGGGCATCAATTTCCCAGCCGTAATCGAGCGACCGCAGGCTTAAATCCACGAAGTGAAACCCGTATATTTCGCGGTATTTTCCGATGCGGATGATTTCCAGCACATCGCCGTTGGCTACGAATTCAATATCCTGATATGGCTTGTTCCAGAAATAATTATTTCGGGTAACCATCAGCAAATCGCCGTTTGAAAGTTCATCTTCCTTCATCATCACCCGCGACCGTATGCCGTTGTTATACATATTAGCCCGTTTATTCGAGCGGGTAATCACTATGGTATCTTCCACACCCACTCCATCATATGCCCGCTGAATTTCATCAATCAGTTCAACGCCGTTAAGTCTTTTAATATCTGCAAAACCTTGAAGTTCGAATTTCGGATGACTAAACTCTTCCTTTTCGACCAAATCTAGCCGTAATTGTGTGGCGTGGTATAAAATGCCGCTTTCGAGCGCCTGACGCACCACGTGGGTAAGTGTAAATTCGTAAACTTTCAGTCCGTATGCTGTCAGAGTGCCGGTTTCGAGCGCCGGACTTTGCGGTTGCTCAACGGGCGGAAGCTGAGCAGTATCGCCCAGCAGCAGGAGGCTGCACTCGTCGCCGCTATACACGTATTCAATCAGATCGTCCAGCAAGCGTCCGCTCCCGAATGAGCCATCTATTCCACTGTTGGAAATCATGGAAGCCTCATCGACAATAAAGAGAGTATGTTTATGGAGATTATCAGCCAACTGAAAACGGAATTCGGACATTGATTTCTGCCGATAAATCTTTTTATGAACTGTGAATGCAGGAAATCCCGAGTAGCCCGAAAGCACCTTTGCCGCGCGTCCCGTCGGAGCCAGCAACACGGTTTTTTGTTCCAGACTGTTCAGTGCGCGCACCAGCGCACTTACCACCGAGGTTTTTCCTGTTCCGGCGTAACCCTTCAGCAGAAACAGTTTTTCAGGATCAGCTGACATGACAAATTCACCCAAACCTTCAATCAGCAACGACTGTTGTTCGGTTGGTTCAAAAGGTAATTCGTGACGGATGCGCTGGCTGATAAAATTTTGTAACATAGTTACAAAGGTAATCAAACTCCACATGCAGGCAAAAAGGAAATTCTGATTTATTAAAAAAAAGACCGGTATATGTTGATAAAACTAAAGACATATCAACAGTCCTTACTTTTCAGCAACTCACACGCTCTGTTCAACTTTTTTTTGTAACTTTGTGTTTTACAAATCAGTTAATGCTAAATATTACGATGTAAACTTAATTTCCAATGAAAAAATTAATTTTATTCCTTATGATTTCATCCCTGATTGCCTGTGGAGGCAACAAACAAAAAGAAAATGCCACACCTTCGGTAGAAGATTTCAACTACTCGGTCGATAAATTTGCAGATGTCGAAATTCTGCGCTACCGCGTTCCGGGCTTCGAAAAACTATCGCTTAAACAGAAAGAAATGATTTACTATCTGTCGCAGGCTGCCATCGAAGGGCGCGATATCCTGTACGATCAGAACAACAAATATAATCTGAGCATTCGCCGCATACTCGAAGCAGTGTATGAAAATTACAAGGGTGACCGCGACGCCGAACCTTTCAAACAGCTTACTACCTACCTGAAGCGTGTGTGGATGGCCAACGGTATCCATCATCATTATTCCGAAGATAAATTCACACCCGCATTCAGCACGTCCTATTTTGCTGAAACAGTAAAAAGTATTGACCCTGCAAAACTCCCGTTGCAGCAGGGTGAAACGGTTGATCAGTTAATTGCCCGGATTAGTCCGGTTATTTTCGATCCCACTGTTTATCCCAAACGTACCAATCAGGCCGATGGCGTGGATTTGATCCTAACTTCGGCCAATAACTACTACGAAGGAGTTACCCAGCAGGAAGCCGAAGATTTTTATACAAAAATGAAAAATCCGAGGGACAGCACGCCCATATCCTATGGTCTGAACAGCAAACTGATGAAAGAAAACGGGAAAATTGTGGAAAAAACCTACAAAATTGGCGGTATGTACTCCAAAGCACTGAGCCGTGTAGTGGGTTGGCTCGAAAAAGCAGCTGAAGTGGCTGAAAATGATAAGCAACGGGATATCATCAATACACTCATTCGCTTTAACCAGACAGGTGATCTTAAAACATTCGATGAATATTGCATCAAATGGGTACAAGATCTGACTTCTCAGGTAGATTTTGTCAATGGTTTTACCGAAACCTATGCCGATCCGCTGGGATTGAAAGCCAGCTGGGAGTCCATAGTTAACTTCAAAAACATTGAAGCTACCAAACGCACCGAAATTATCAGCAGCAATGCTCAGTGGTTTGAGGACAATTCGCCGGTCGATAAGAATTTCAAGAAAGAAAAGGTTAAAGGTGTTTCAGCTAAAGTAATCACGGTTGCCATGCTCGGAGGGGACTGTTACCCTCCCACTCCAATTGGTATCAACCTGCCGAACGCCAACTGGATACGCGCAGAGTATGGTTCTAAATCTGTAACTATTGAAAATATTACCGAAGCATATGATCAGGTTGCTATGGGCAATGGTTTCAACGAAGAATTCATGTGGTCGGACGAGGAACGTAACCGCGCAAAAGAATATGCATCGCTGACTAACAACCTGCACACTGATTTGCATGAATGTCTCGGTCACGGCTCAGGCAAACTCCTGCCCGGCACTGATCCCAACGCGCTGAAAGCTTACGACTCCACCATCGAGGAAGCACGTGCCGATTTATTTGGCCTTTACTACATAGGCGATCCTAAACTTGTTGAATTGGGACTGTTACCAAACAACGAAGCTTTCAAAGCCGAGTATTATCAGTTCCTGATGAACGGAATGATGACTCAGCTCACCCGCATCAAACCGGGAAAAAACATTGAAGAAGCACACATGCGCAACCGGCAGCTGATAGCCAACTGGGTATATGAAAACGGTAAAGCCGAAAAGGTGGTAGAATTCAGGGTGCGTGACGGTAAATCCTTCGTTGTGGTGAATGATTACAACAAAGTACGGATATTATTCGGGAAACTGCTGGCCGAAATACAGCGCATCAAATCAACCGGTGATTTCAACGGTGGCCGTGACTTGGTGGAAAAATATGCTGTTAAAGTTAATTCAGATCTGCACAAAGAAGTTCTGGCACGTTACGAAAAACTCAATCTGGCACCTTACAAAGGTTTTGTCAACCCGGTTTACACCCTTGTTACCGATAAAAAAGGAAAAATAAAAGATGTTACTGTGTCGTACACAGAAAATTACGTTGATCAGAATCTGCGTTATTCCAGGGAGTATTCTAAATTACCTAACTATAACTAACAGATGAAATCACTGATGATGAAAAAAAGTTTAATATTGCTGATGATAATGGCAGGCATCACCGCCTGTGTTCAAAAGAGTGAAAATACCAGCGAACAGCCTGTAAAAGACTCGGTGACTGTTATTACAGAAAACCGTGCCGATGTTCAATCCGACAGCTGGTTGGGTCAATATGCCGGCTTTTTCCCCTGCGGCGACTGCGAAGGAATTGAAACCGTAATTACACTTCAGGAAGACAGCACCTATATTCAGAAGTCAACCTATCTGGGTAAGGATAACAGTTTTGAAGAAACTGGTACTTTTACGCTGATTGAACCCGGGTCGCGCCTTGTACTGAAATCAGCTGACAGCGAACAATCGTACCTGCTGGGTGACGGTACCCTTACGCTGCTCAACTCCGAAGGAAAAGTGACCGAAGGTGAACTTGCAGACGCGTACGTACTGAAAAAGAAAAACTAACACTAAAAACGGGAACATATTCCGGATTACAGTAAACGGGCTGTAATCCGGAATTTTCATTTAAAGTCAGTTCGTTATCTTTTCAAAAAAATAAAGAAAAAAAAGAAAATTGTAAAATTACTGGTGTCAAATCATAAATGTCACCTGAAATATCATTTGTATTACCAAAAATCAGAGTAAAAGTTGTTTATTTGTACCAATTTTTCTGATTTTGTAAAATAGTCAATATGTAACCATTTTCTGAAATCTATTTTCAGTTTCAATTAATGCCAACAAAATTTATCAAGCAACATGACTACAGCATAAAGCATTTTATTTAAGTAGATTAACCTGAAATATATTTATCCCATGACTAAAACATTTATTTTCTCATCCTTCAGAAAACACCAATCAGGAATTTCCCTGAAAATGATGCTGACTGTTGCATTCATTTACACATCGCAGCTGACTTTCTCATCGCAACCCGTTGTGGATTACAACATTCAGGGTATTCCGTTTAATACCGTAAGTTTGAATGACCATTTCTGGTTGCCTAAAATAGAAATAAACAGAACAGTCACCATCCCGTCTTCCTTTCGGAAATGTGAGGAAACCGGCAGGGTGGAAAATTTCATTCTTGCATCAGGTGCCAAAAAAGGAAAATTTTTGACCGTTTACCCGTTCGATGACACCGACATCTACAAAACCATCGAAGGCGCTTCTTTTTCCATGTCCGTACATCCCGACAAAGCGATGGATCATTACGTGGACAGTCTGATAAGTATAGTTGCAGCCGCGCAGGAACCCGATGGTTATCTTTACACTGCCCGCACCATCGATCCTAAGAATACACATAGCTGGGCGGGTAGTGAACGGTGGGTGAAAGAATCGGAACTCAGCCACGAGTTGTATAATTCCGGGCATCTTTTTGAATCAGCTGCTGCACATTTTACTGCCACAGGCAAACGTAATCTGTTGAATATCGCCCTGAAAAATGCCAATCTGCTGGTACAGGTATTCGGTCCCGGAAAACGGGATGACGCCCCCGGACACGAAATTGTGGAAATGGGACTGGTACGGTTGTACAGGATAACGGGTGAGAAAAAATACCTCGATCTGGCAAAATTCTTTATTGATTGCCGTGGTAAAAATTCAAAACAAAATTACTCGCAAAACCATCTTCCCTTTGTAAAACAAACCGAGGCCACAGGACATGCTGTTCGTGCTGGTTATCTGTATTCAGGGGCTGCCGATGTGGCTGCGCTCACCGGAAACAAAGAATATATCGAAGCTATTGACAAAATATGGGAGAACGCCGTTACAAAAAAATTTTATATCACCGGTGGTATTGGTGCCCTGCATGCAGGCGAAGCCTTTGGTGCAGACTACGAACTTCCCAATCTGACTGCTTATAATGAAACCTGCGCTGCTATTGCCAATGTGTACTGGAACTACAGAATGTTTTTGCTCCACGGAGATGCAAAATACATCGATGTACTTGAACGAAGCCTGTACAACAACGTTATTTCCGGAGTTGGACTGGATGGCAAAACATTTTTTTATCCCAATCCGCTTGAATGTAATGCCCGTTACGCTTTTAACTCCGGCAACAAACTCACCCGTGAGCCATGGTTCGATTGTTCTTGTTGTCCAACCAACTTATGCCGGTTCATTGCATCCGTTCCGGGATATATTTATGCGCAAAAAACAGACAAGATATATGTAAATCTTTTTATCGGCAGTAAAACACGTTTCAAACTTCCGAAAACCAGTGTTGAGATCAGCCAGCAATCGGATTATCCGTGGAACGGAAATATCGCCCTGCAGGTAAGCCCTGCCTCGAAATCAGTCTTTTCACTGTATCTTCGAATACCCGGCTGGGCACACAACCAACCCGTTCCGGGCGATTTGTACCGATATGTATCAGAGGGAGCTGAAGAAATTGAAATAAAAATTAACGGTAAGAAAGTTGAATTTAAAACCCAAGATGGTTATGCCGTGATTTCACGTACCTGGAAAAAAGGTGATCGGGTGGAATACACTATGCCGATGAATGTTCACCGGGTGGAAGCCAATGAAAAAGTTCAGGATGACCGGGGAAAGGTCGCCATCGAACGCGGTCCGCTGGTTTACTGCCTCGAAGGGATCGATAACAACGACATCGTCGATAATATTATCCTTCCTGATCAGGCTCCCCTTTCAGTAAGTTTTAATCCGAATAAACTGAACGGAATAAACGAAATAAAAGGTGAAGCCGTAGTAATTAAAATTTCTCCCGACGGACTTTCGGCACAAACAGGTAAACAAAACATTACCGCCATACCCTATTACGCATGGAGCAATCGGGGGATTAATACGATGAAGGTCTGGTTACCCCGAAAAATAAAAGAACTGAAAATTATTAACGAATAAATTCCAAGGGGAATATTGTAAATTCCGGAAGGGGAATTCTGCCGGAGTTTACAATCCGTATAATTCTGACGAGCCATATTTAACTGACGGAAAAGATAACAAATGAAATGTAATACAAAGATTATCCGGACATTGATTACGGCTTGCTGCTTTTTATCCGTTAGCAATCTGAATGCCCAACTTGTCACTTCCGCTAACAAAGATGCTCTCGCACGTATTTCATACAACATACCCATAAATCGCGATGTTGTACGCAAATTTCAGTATCTACCCGAAGGGAATGCTTTTGTGTGCATCAATGGCAATAACCGTTTCACCCGTTCATTGTACGGAACAAATACCGAATCACGTCTTGAAACGAGCGATCGCCCTGTGTTTGCCAGTTATTATAAAAGTGCCGATAGCAGCAGAAATATACGTTTTGTAATCAATAACGGTAATAAATCACTGTGGCTGGACTCTGCGGAATATTGCAAAGCTGGTTATTTGGCAGGAAAACGATATTATGAACTCCGTGATAAATTATTCAGTAAAGGTAAACTGCACATCACAGCCCTTGCTCTGGCTGAGAATGAAGGGGCTGTATGGAAAATTGAAACTGAAAATTTTCCGAAAAACTTCAATCTTGTATCAGTCATATCTAAAATTAAAGCCGATAAACTCAAACACCTGGGCGAAATGGGTACAAATCCGCCTGATGTTCTGGAAGCAGGCAACAAGCTCGGGGATGTAAAAGTTAACTTTACAGATAAAAAAGCATATTTGCTGTTGGAAGGAGCTGAATTGCAGCAGATTGACAACAAACGGGGAGAAATTATTTATCTGAAAGCAGAAAGCTGCGCAAAAAAAATCTCGGAACAGATAACCATCAGAACACCGGATAAATACATCAACACGGTAGCAGGGGCTTTAAGTTCAGCCGCCGATGGAGTTTGGGACGGCAAAAACGCATGGCTGCACGGAGCCATTGGCTGGCGAATGCCTCTTACAGGCTGGCGGGCTGCTTATACCGGCGATTTTCTGGGCTATACCGACCGCGCAAGAAAACATTTCGATGCTTATGCTGCCTCGCAGGTCACTTCAGTTGAACCGACTGTTTCACATCCGTCGCAGGATACAACTTTGCACCTGGCACGTGCTGAAAAAAAATGGGGAACACAGATGTACAGCAACGGCTATATCTGCCGGTCGCCCTTCAACAGTAACCAGATGCACCACTACGACATGAATTTGGTATATGTCGATGAACTGTTGTGGCATCTGAACTGGACAGGTGATCTGAATTATGCCCGGAAAATGTTTCCTCTGCTGAATCGTCACCTCGAATGGGAAAAACGTAATTTTGACCCTGATGACGACGGACTTTACGATGCTTATTGCTGCATCTGGGCGAGCGATGCACTGCAATACAACAGTGGAGGAGTTACCCATTCGTCGGCATATAATTACCGGGCAAATAAAATCACAGCACGTATTGCTGAACTCATAAACGAAGATCCGACACCTTACCGCGATGAAGCCCGTAAAATTCTAAAGGCTATGAATGATAAACTCTGGCTGAAAGAAACCGGATGCTGGGCTGAGTATGTCGATTTTATGGGCTATAAAAAAACACACCCTTCGGCAGCCCTCTGGACTGTTTACCACAGTATCGATTCGGAAGTTGGTGATATATTTCAGCAGTATCAGACGACCCGGTATGTAGATCGGGAAATTCCGCATATCCCGGTAAAAGCTGACGGGCTGAATGGAACATACGAAGTGCTTTCCACCACCAACTGGCTTCCTTACGCCTGGTCAATCAACAACGTAGCATTTGCTGAAATCGCGCATACCTCCCTTGCATACTGGCAGGCAGGACGTGCCAACGAAGCTTTTCGTCTGTTTAAGAGCGCTATTCTGGACGGAATGTACCTGGGCCGGTCACCCGGAAATGTGGGACAAATCAGCTTCTACGATGCTGCACGCGGCGAAACTTACCGCGATTTTGGCGATCCGGTCGGCATTTATTCACGCGCGCTAGTGCAGGGACTATTTGGCATATCACCCGATTTGCTTAACGGCAGGGTAATCATTCGCCCCAGTTTGCCTCGCGACTGGAATTTTGCCGAATTCACTGCTCCCTATCTCGAATTCAACTTCAGGCGAAAAAACAAGACTGACTATTATTTACTAAAAAACAAATTTGCCGTAAAGTCCGAACTGATCCTTCGGCTACCGGTAACTCACGAAAAAATCAAATCAGTTAAAATTAACGGTAAAACAGCCAGCTGGACTATTCTGGAAAATATTGAATTTCCATTGGTAGAAATCACTTGCGGAAACGCAGAACAACCGGAAATAAAAATTGAGTGGGAAGGTAACCAATTAAAACCTTCTGTGGCAAAAACAACCGGGAAGAGAGATGGTTTTGTAAAACTATTGCAGAGGGAGATGAGCTGGTGGCAGCCGACTGAAGCTGAAACCCGAAAGCAGGACCATTCATTTGCAAAAAACACCCTCCTGCCCGATTTCTTAAAAGAGAAATCTGAATTTATACAGATAAATATTGATAGTGTACTGAATGCTTCCGTTACCGATATCTTCAAAAATAAATACCTGTCGCCCCGATCGCCTTACACTACGCTGCAAACACCCTGGCAGGGTGTAGGTGAATGGTGCAAACCGCTGCTGACCTACGAAATTGACGATACCGGACTTCGTCGGTCAACGCGTAATCAAACCTTCACAACACCAATGGGACTTCCATTCCGGATTCCGGATGGTAAAAACAACATTGCTTTCACCACTTTATGGGACAATTACCCGGATTCGCTTTCAGTTACGCTAAGTGGCAGAGCGCAACATGCAGTATTGCTTATGGCCGGTACTACCAATCCCATGCAGTCGGGATTCGTAAACGGGACGGTTACCGTAAGTTATAAGGACGGAACAAGTGAAACATTGCAGCTGATAAATCCCGACACCTGGTGCACTATTGAGCAGGATTACTATACCGATGGCCAGGCTTTCAGGATAAACACACCACGACCATACCGTGTTGCATTTAAATCGGGCATAGTAAGTTCCGATATCGGGAATGCGCTGAATATCGACTCTATGGAAGTTTACGGACGGGTTATTGACGGAGGTGCCGGAGTCATTCTCAACATCCCTCTCGACAAAAACAAGGAACTTCAGTCTCTGAAACTTAAAAGCCTTGCTAACGAAGTCATCATTGGGCTTATGGCCGTAACTTTAGTGAAGTAATGTGGTAAAAATAATCCGAATATTGATACTTTGGTTTAACAATGACACTACCTTATGTCAAAATAAAGTTTCGGATTATCTGAGAAGCTTCCATGCTGTGTGACCGTTTATTAGTCTCAAGATCAATTATATTGCAGTCGGTTATCAAAGAGTTCAACCGCAAAATATCATCGTTTCGGTGCATTTTATCTTTCGAAGCACTTATTATCAGTACCGGACAATCAATGTGTTCAATCTTTTCCCATATTTCATAACCGGCTATTGCAAGTATTGCCCTTTTAAGTTTCTGTGTATCCGCGTTATCTATCGCGTTCGAAGAAATTTCAGCCATTTCGGCATCTGCTTTTTTATCGATTACAAAATTATTGATATACCATTTTGCAATAAAACGCAATCTTTTAGTTTTAAACAGTAAGCTAAGTTTTATTACAGGGATACTCCATGAAGGATAATGAAATACGGTGGTTGGTTCAAGAAAGATCATTTTTAGTGGCTTATTCGTCATAAACCGTAGTGCCTCCACTATTACAGCCACACCCAGCGAGTACCCTAAAAGAATAAATTGATGATTGGTCAGATTAAGAAATTTCACCACTTCACCCAAATCCCTTCCCATGGTTTCCATGTCGAATTTTTGATTTTCACCGAGCTGAGAGGATGCGTGATCCCGGGTCTCGACAGCATGAAAATTGAAATCTTTAGTCAAATCTCTGATTATAGAGGTAAAACTTTCAACTACGGTTGATAAACCTCCTAAAAAGATGACTGGCGGATTAGAATTATTAGCAGGGCTATAAAAACTGACTGTTCGCAATTTCACGAATACATCTACCGGAACCATCTGTTCAAGAACCCGGATGTGTTCACCACATATTGATCCCAGTTTTTCAGTCATGCCTGTCTGAGATTATTGTTAGCAAGGATGCTTAAAATATAGAGTAAAAACTTATCAATGAAAAGTCATTTTGACCTTACAAGAGCGTATGTTCAAGCATACTTAAAAAATCATGTACACGGGCAGAAGGGAAAATATCATTATTCGTATCAAAAGTCCAGTCTGCCAGTCTCTTTTTTTCTTCGTCGGCCCATTGATTTCGAACTCTGGCCATGACATGCTCTGCGGTTACATTATCACGGTTCATCACCCTACGAATTCTCTCCTCGATTGGCGCGGTAACAAGCACAATTTTATCTACAAGTTCGTTGAAACCGCCTTCAAACAGGATAGCACATTCCATGAAAAGAAATCGCTCTTCAGGATGTATCATTACCCACTCATAGAATTTTTTTTTCACTTCCGGGTGTACAATGTTGTTCAGTATCTGAAGCTTGTCGGCATTTGCGAAAACAATCTGAGCCATTTTTGCCCTATCCAGGCCATTCGCGTTATAAACTCCCTCACCAAATTCGGCAATAACTTTATTGCGAACTACCGGACAAAAATTCTGCAAATTTTTTGCTTCCATATCGGTATCGAAAACCTGCAGGCCGAGTTCACGCAGATGCCGGGAGAACGTGGACTTGCCACTCCCTATTCCACCTGTAATGCCAATGATTAACGGAGTTTTCATGAAAAACAATGATATTTAACATATATAACGTCTTTTCTGCAATGAAAGTTTCATTTCACTGAAAAAAATCTGTAATAATCAGAACCCAAAACTAAATCCAACAGTTAGTGTAGTGTTTTTTCCCTGTAATAAGGCAGGTGTGTAATAATTCAGTACTTCCTGAGCAGTCATTCTTCGTTCGCCTGTAATAGGTTCGGATTGAGCATCAAAACCCTGTATATTGCTGTTCTCAACATTAACAACCGCATATCCGTTGTTGAACAGTTCATAAACCAGTTTCAAACCGAGCGTCTGATTTTTCCAGATGACATCACCGGGTGAAGGCTGACTGATTATTTTATTGATTACAGCCTGATTGTTTTCCCTTCGAAGGTAATTGTATTCATTTCCATGCTTTGCATTGAGGTAGCTCAGGCTGATATCCAGTCCCCGTATCGGTTTATATCCTGCCGAAAAGTAAATTTCCCGCGCGTTATCACCCAGGTAGTGTCCCAGGTTATAATCGTTCGAAGCCCAGGTCAGCACATCGATGGAGTGTTTGTAGTTGATGATGTTCGTTCGGGTATATTCTGCAGTAAAGCTTGTATTATCAATCAGGAAGTTATTCACCTTTGCACCAAGTTTGAGAGAAATGGGGTTTTTCTCAGCACTGGAAGGCTTAAAACGGCTGAATTTCATCTCATCGATAAATACCGATGAAAAAAGATGCAGATGCCGGATATTTCGGGAACTGATATTGAAAAACATTTGTGAATTCTGGTTTTCGGTAGCAATACCTTTTGTCATGGTGTGGTCGATGGACTTGTAAAATGCTACTGGCAACAGGTAACCGGGCTGTACATTGTTTTCGGCATAAATAATGGAGTTACCGAATGAGAAATTAAAATTCCGGAACGGTGTAAGTGTAAAAATATTGGCAGCGATAAATTTATTGTGATTTCGATACCATTTCTTCACTCCGTTTTCCACATAGTAACTGCTGCTGTCCACCACATTGGAAACCAGCCATCCGTGGATGTAATTCATTTCAAACCAGCGTGCCGGTTTAACACTGAGATTAATCATCGGGAACGAAGGCACCCTACCCGAGATGATATTCGAACCGTTGTAGTTGTCTCCCCACACGATATTATCCTTAATCAATCCAATGGAGCCCCACTTCCATCCGTAGGTTATTCCTCCCCGCGAGTCGCTGAAATCGCTGGGCTCTTTATACTCAAAACCGGGAAAGTTTGTCAGATATGAAGGTTCTGAAAGCCGTCCGCCTGAAAAGGAAATATCTCTCAAACTTCCATAAATGCTGAGATTTTTTCCTATCATGCTTTGGAAATCCACGCCAAACCAGCGCTGAGTAATCCGTCCCTGTTTATTGGAATAAATGTTCATCCCCAGAATAGGCTGAATGCGGGCGCGAAACAGGGTGTCCTTATAATTAAATATGGGTGGATATAAATCCAGACGGAAATTTTCATTCTCAATAATCGGAAATTCAAATTCGGGCAGGCGGTCTTGCTCAGTGGTATAATCTTCCAGAAAAAAATGGAGTTCCCGCTTCTGACGTACATTCAGTTTTGCTTCTTGCTGTTTTGCTTCGAGTAGTTTTTCGGTGATAAACAACCTGGAATAAGGTTTTACCGCTGAATTCAGTTCAAAAAAGCCGTCGTTGGCCAGTTCATCTACAAAATCATAAATACGGGTATAAGAAATATGTTGAGGTATATTCTGAGCAAAGGAAATGACAGCAATGAACAGAATATTCAGAATTAAAATCGTTTTTTTTACCATGTTTTACCTTTTTATTTTTTACCAAGTTCTACGTTTTTAACATAATTATTTTTCTGCATTGCAGAAGTTATGCTGATCTGGCTTTTTTTATCAGGATATTTTTTACAATCAGAAAGAAATACTTAATATCCGTACGTACTATCCCTTTGTTTTCGCATTCTGTAAGATATTTCATTTCTGATGTTTGTATTTCATTCAGTGTTTTTGGGATATCAGCATAAAACGGAGGCAGCAGACCCGGTTTGAATTTGGTTCTTTTTTCCTGTAATTCCGGCGAATACAGGTTGAAGTATTGAGTACTTAACGGTCTCACGCCAACCAGTTTCATTTCCCCCTTTACCAGATTAATCAGCATGGGCAGTTCGTCGAGCCAGTATTTTCTCATGAATCGTCCCAATGTGGTTATGCGTATATCTCGCTTGAATTTTCCGCCTTCCTGCAGGTCATTATTTTCATATATATATTGTTGCAAAAACTCGGCATAGGGATGCATCGTTCGGAATTTAAAAACGCTGAAAATTTTCCCGTCTTTTCCTTTTCTTTTAAGTTTAATCAGTGCTCCGTAATTTCTGTCGAGTAATGGTTCCGAGTTTTTGACTCTCCGGGCTATCACATAGTTCATATCATTAATTTTGAACTGTCTTTCGAGTATAAAGCCGCAATAGTTCAATCTGCCCAACACTTCTGTTTTGGACAATACCCTTTTTTTCCCGTCAGTAATATCGTAGTACAGACGCTTTGTCAGAAAAAATTTGGGCATCACCCGGTGATATAGAAAATAGATGATATAAATGCTGTTAGCAATCAGATTGTTATATTTGTGATAAATCATCTGCTTAATGGTACTCTGCGACTTGTAGCAACAGACAAACATCCCGTCGTCAGGCAGTTTTTCATTGACCATCGCAAGCATTTTATTTATTCCTCGTATATGGTTTAAGCGTTTTAGTTGAATAAAAGTGGAATACTGATAGTGTTCAACACTTTCGAAGTCTTTTGAACTGAATTCGGTAAAAACACATGTACCACTCTCATACAACCTGGTATTCTTTTCAAGAAAGGCCAATACCTTTTCGCCGGAGAATTCAGTAATACGCATTCTCCTCTCCACGACAGCATCGTCGCTCAACGAATGCGAAGGATGCGGTATAGCTGACAGCCTTTTATCCGGGTTGAAGTTTAACGTGTCATATTGAACAGCATATTTATATAGATAATATACCAACAGAAAGAAATACAAGCTCACAAAAACACCTAATACAATGGTAATCAGTACGTTTTGCGAATACGGACTGGCAGGTTGAATAAAAATATAACCTCCAAAAAAGACGAGTATAAAAAGTGAAGTAAAAAACAGCGAAAAGGCTGATTTTATGAAAGAAACAGTCTTGAGACTTCTGTAGCGGCCAAACAAGTATGACACCAACAACCATACCAGTAAAGTTAAATTAACCGGAATAAAGTATTTGCTGATTGGATTTTGGGTTGTTAACGGGAAAAAGTTGAAAACAATCAATATATTGACAGAAATTAGTATTAGATCTGTCAGAATTAGATTAAGCTTGGGTTTATAAACTTTAAGCATTCAAAAATGGTTGTTTCTTATAATCCGGAATACAGCAACAAATATAATAATTTTAACCGAAAAAAATTAAAAATTACTTTTTAAAGTAAAACATCTTCGGGATTAACCGGATTATAGGGTCCGTCTTTAACTTCGAAAATTACCGTACCCGACTCCAGTACCTCCAGGGTATGCCATTGTCCTGCAGCAATATTAATTCCGAATTTTCCCTCTGAAATATCCAGCAGTTTTGTATCTACAATTTCTTTTTGTTCGTTATAGAAAATAATCTTTAACCTTCCCCGCAGCAATATATAAGTCTCACTTGTATGCTGATGACGATGAATCGGTAATTGAGTTCCCTGCTCTAACGCGTTGAGAAGTTTCTGAGCTTTTGCTTCCAGACTATCATGCAGATTATAGTTCATTCTAAGCCGCGGGCTCTCCTTAGCCTGACGGGTAACTTCATCCAGAAGTGTAGTATCGATTATTTCCATTTATATAAAAAAGATGCAGTTAAATTAAAAACTTGATAAACTTGATAAACTCAAAATCAACTCTTGCCTGTGTACCATTCATACATTCTTTTCACTCCCTCATCTATTTCAATTTTATGTTTCCAACCAAGTGAATTAAGTTTTGAAACATCGGTCAGTTTGCGTGGTGTACCATCGGGTTTTGTTGCATCAAACCGGATTTCTCCGTGATAATTAACAACCTGAGAGATGAGTGCAGAAAGTTCGCGAATGCTAATTTCCTTACCTGTTCCTATATTGATATGACAATTCCTCACTTCTTTTTTCCCCTCACTCAATTGGGCAAAATCAACATGTTCCATGACAAAAACGCTTGCATCCGCCATTTCCTCACTCCATAAAAACTCCCGCAAAGGTGTACCTGTTCCCCATAGTTGAAGAATGCCTTTTTTAATGCCATATTTTTTTAGAATTGCCATTATCTTATCATCCGAAGTTTCCCCGTTAATACCCTCTACTGGTCGTCTGTTCAGATCTTCACGGATAGCTTCGAAGTTGTTATCCTGCAGACATTTGGCCAGATGCACTTTTCTTATCATAGCTGGAAGGACATGACTTCTTTCCAAATCAAAATTATCATTCGGTCCATATAGGTTAGTAGGCATTACGGCAATAAAATTGGTGTCGTACTGAAGATTGTAGCTTTCACACATTTTCAGTCCGGCAATTTTAGCTATCGCGTAAGGCTCATTGGTGTATTCAAGGGGTCCGGTAAGCAGCGCATCTTCTTTCATGGGTTGGGGTGCATCTTTCGGATAAATACAGGTACTGCCGAGGAAAAGAAGTTTTTTCACATGATGCCGGTAACTTTCATGAATGAGATTGTTCTGGATTTGCAGGTTATTGTAAATGAAATCAGCCCGATAGGTGCTGTTGGCTATGATACCTCCTACGTGTGCTGCTGCCAG